>JAOPYW010000214.1 GCA_025964405.1 Thermoleophilia bacterium
CGACCACCCTCGAGCAGACCCTCGAGCGCATCCAGCTCGCGGAGGAGGTCGGGCTCGACTTCTACGGGCTCGGCGAGCACCACCTCGACACGTACGCGATCTCGAACCCGGCGACCGTGCTTGCAGCGGCGGCTGCGCTCACGAAGCGGATTCGCCTGGGGAGCGCCGTGACCGTGCTCAGCACCGAGGATCCGGTGCGGCTCTACCAGCAGTTCACGACCCTCGACCAGCTGAGCCACGGTCGGGCGGAGCTGCTCGCGGGGCGCGGCTCGTTCACGGAGAGTTTCCCGCTCTTCGGCGCGAGCCTCGACGACTACGACGAGCTCTACGCCGAGAAGCTCGACCTGCTGCTGCAGATCGACCGAAGCGAGTCGCTCACGTGGGAGGGACGCTTCCGCGCGCCGCTCACGGATGCGCGCGTGCTGCCGCGGCCCTACGGAGACCACCTCGACATCCTGCTCGGCACCGGCGGCAACCCCGCCTCGTCGATGCGGGCCGGACAGCTCGGGCTGCCCGTGGTGTACGCGATCATCGGCGGCGCGCCCGAGCGGTTCGCGCCGCTCGTCGACCTCTACCGGCGTGCAAGCGTCGCGAGTGGGCACCCGGTCGAGCGCCAGCAGGTGACCATGACGGGCGTCGGGCTCATCGCCGCCGACACGCAGGTCGCGCGCGACACGTTCTACCCCTACTGGCTGCAGGTCATGAAGTACGGCGCCGAGGCGCGCGGCTGGCAGGTGCCGACGCGCGCGGAGTACGACCACTTCACCGACGGTGCGCACGCGCTGCTCACCGGCGACCCCGAGCTCATCGCCGAGCGCCTCATCACGGTGGGCAAGCTGGTCGGGGCCGACCGCTACGGCATGCAGTTCGACTGGGCGGGCGTGCCCCACGAGGTCGTCATGGAGGCGATCAGGCTGTTCGGCACCGAGGTGCGCCCGCGCGTCGAGGCCGCCTTCGCGGCCGAGTAGCCGTTTGGGCAGCGATCCACGGCGGCGCTGCGGAAATACGCAGGATCTGACGTTCTCGGGCGGGATGCGGCCCGAGCGGCCTTGCAAAGATCCTGCTCGTGGGCCACGATCTCCTGCCCCCCACGTCCACGCCCCACGTCCACGCCCAGGAGTTTCCCCATGACCGCCGCACTCGCTTCCGCCCAGCTGCTGCCCCCGATGGTGACCACCACGACCACCACCCGTCGCCGCGTGCAGCAGGTGCAGACCCTGCCCATGCAGGCGTCGTTCGGCGCGCGCCTCGCGGCGCCGCGCTGGATGTTCATCGCCGGCGGCGCCGCCCTCGGTGCGCTCATGGTCGGCCTGCCCGGCGCCCTGCTCGGCGCGCTCGCGGGGTACTTCCTCACGCGCTGAGCCCTGATCGGGCCGCACCGGAGCTGGGGCTCCGCGTGCGCTCCACCGCTCCCCCGAATCAGGGACGGCCACGGGATGGCCGCCCTTGGAGAAGACTTTGCTTAGAAGCTATTGACGATTCTGCAAAGTGGGCCCATCTTGGAGCTACCAGTACCCGACGAGCATCCCAGCGGTCGAACCGAGATACGGATCGATCGGCTCGTAAGGAGAGTTTCCGAGATGACCCCAGCCGTCTCCACAGGCATCGTTGCAACGCAGGTCGGCTTCATCCTGCTTGCGTTCCTCATCGGCATGATCGGCAAGAGCCGACGCGTGCCCACCGTCTTCGCATGGGTGAACACCGTGCTCGCCTTCGTGGCCATCGCACTCGCCGGAGCCGCAGCGGCCCCGGGCGAAGTGCTCGGCATCACGGGCGGCACCAGCCGCTTCGTCGTCTACGCGGTCACGGCGTTCATCGCCGCAGCCATCTCGTGGGCCGTCGTCGCCGTCATCGGCATCCGCCTCCGCTCCGAGCAGGAGCGCTACTACGCCAAGCCGGAGACCCGCGAGGTCATGGGCGCCGAGCTGCGCGAGGTGCTGCGCCAGGAGGGCATCGCCCTCGACGAGCGCCTGAGCCGTGCCGAGCAGGAGCGCGAGCAGTTCCTCTACGCCCTCGAGGACCAGCACGCCAAGCAGATCGCCGGGCTCGCACAGGAGTACCAGCACGAGGCCTCGACCATCCTCCGCGGCCTGCTCAACGAGCTCGCAGCCGAGAAGCTCGAGCCGATCATCGACGAGAAGCTCAGCGAGCAGCGCGCCGTCATCGAGCGGGAGATCAAGCGCATCGACGTCGACGCGTCGGGTGAAGCGCTGCTCGAGATCCGCGCCGAGTTCCGCGACCTGGAGGAGAGCGTCAACGCGGCCAAGGCCCGCATCGAGCGCCTCAAGGACGAGAACCCCGACACCGACGTCGTCGACCAGGCCAAGATCCGCCTCGCAGCCGCCGACAAGGTGATCGAGGAGGGCATCGCCGCCTCCACCATCGAGCTCGAAGCCCGTGTCGAGGCCCGCGCCGTCGCCCTCGAGCAGAAGCTCGCCGACGTCGACGCACTGCTCGACGAGCGCATCGCCGAGGCCGGCAACCCGCTCGTGGCCCGCATGACCGAGACGCAGACCGCCGTCGAGGCCCAGCTCAACACCTGGATGGGCGTGCTCGATTCACGCTTCGCCGAGACCGAGCAGATCCTCAACCAGCGCATCATCGAGCAGGAGCACGCACTCGAGGGCCGCGTCGTCGACCTCGAGACCGCGATCGAGACCCGCCTCGCCCAGCACGTCGCTGCGGTCGAGCAGGTGCTCGCATCCCACGACCACCAGCTGCAGAGCGCACTCACGGAGCAGTCGGGCGCCATCGGCACCCACTTCGCCGCCGAGCGTGACCGCCTCATCGCCGAGCTCACCGAGCATGGCGTGCACATCCAGGAGACGGTCGCTGGGGAGCTGGTCGCTGCCGAGCAGCGTGCTCGCCAGACGGTCGAGGCGACGCAGGGCGCATGGAACACCTTCACGGAGGAGCTCGAGGAGCGCTTCGCCGAGACCCGCGAGGAAGCCGTTCGGGCCGCCCGTGAGATCGGTGCCGAGGAGGCAGTCGCCCTCAAGGCCCAGCTCGACGAGATCACCACCGGCGCGTCGAGCGACATCGCTCGCCAGGTCGAGGAGCTCGGACGCGAGGCTGCATGGCAGCGCGGACAGGTCGAGCGCTCGGTGCGCGACACCCTCGACGTGCTCCAGCGCCAGGCGCAGGAGGCCGTGACCGACGCAGACCGCGTGTTCGCCGACCTCGAGCGCATCGGTGCCGAGCGTGTCGACCGCATCCGCCGCGATGCCGAGGACGCCCTCGTGCAGAGCCGCGACTACGTCGGCCAGCTGCAGGAGAGCCTCGGCATCCACCTCGAGGACCTGCGTGAGCGCAGCGGCGTCGTCGCCGACGAGATGAACGAGCGCCTCGCAACGATCACGGCAGCCAGCCAGCAGGGTGCATCCCAGCTCGAGCAGTACGCCCGTGACGTGGTCGAGGCCACCACCCGCGAACTCGGCCACGTGAGCGAGCAGGCCACCAGCGAGCTGCAGACCCGGGTCAACCAGGAGTTCGCAGCCACGGTGCAGGCATCGATCGAGGCACAGCAGAAGGCGTCGGAGGCCCATCTCGCAGAGCTGGCCCAGCGCATCATGCAGCAGGTGCAGGGCGACCTGGCCGGTCTCGCGGAGCACGCACGCTCGGCGGTCACCGGTGAGCTCGACCAGATCATCGGCTCCAGCCGCCAGCACGCACAGGATGCACAGGAGCAGGCGTTCCGCCAGGTCATGGCCGACCTCGCCCGCCAGCAGTCGGAGCTGGCCGAGCACGCCCGCGCCGCCTCGGCCGAGGCCCGTCGCATCCTCGAGGACGGTACCCGTGACGGTCGCCGCGAGCTCGAGCAGGCCATGGCGAGCATGGGTGCCCACATGCGGGAAGAGATCGTGCGCTTCAACGACGAGGGACGACGCCGCGTCGAGGCGATCATCTCCCAGCTCCGCACTTCGGAGCAGGAGCTGATCCGCGACGAGGACCGCAAGCTCTCGCAGGCCCGTGAGGAGCTGGTTCGCCAGCACCAGGGTGCACTCGAAGACCAGGTGCGCAACCTCGTCGGTGGGCTCGGACGCTCACTCGACGCGGGCACCCCGGTCGGCAGCTTCACCGCCGGCATGGACCGCCCGAGCACCCCGCTCAGCGGAGGCTTCGGCAGCTGATCGACAAGCTTGGCACCGGCACGCGGAGCGCACCTCCGCCGCCGGTCGCCATGAGATAGCGGCAGCCATTCGTGCTGGGCGATACGTTGCCGCGCAACACAGGTGAGGGTCGGACCATTGGTCCGGCCCTTCCTTGTTGGTGGGGGAGCGGTGCGCTGGGCGCGGGGCGCCGTGGCTGCGGAGTCGCCGCGTTCCACTCGGCCCGCGGCGCTCGGCATCCTGCCTCGCGCCTGCTCTCCCCAGCCAACCTGTGGGCGCTCGGGGTGGGGTGGGGCCGAGGATCCGGGAGCGACCGCTGGTGGCCGTGCACGGCCCGCTCCTTCATGGGAGCTTCATATGCAGCCTCGGGTTCGCGTAGCATTGCGCCATGAGCTCCTCGCCCCTGACCCAGCCGCTGCGCGCCGACGTCTCCTCGCTCCCGCAGCCGTGCGAGACGCAGCTGGCGAAGGACTGGTTCGTGAACTCGCTCCTGACCGCAGGGCTCAGCGCGCAGGATCGGCGCGCCCAGTACGGCGTGGGCGGCATCAACGCCCCCGAGCGGCGCAGCGCGTTCGCCCAGCAGTTCGCGCCGCAGGTGCGCCCCGGCGTGCAGCTGAGCGAGGTGCGGGCGGAGATCGACCACGTCGCCGTCGAACTCGGTGACGGGCGCTTCGCGCTCAGCCCGCAGTTCCAGCGCTGAGCCTGCGCGAACCGCACCCCCGACCGTCGCCTGATCGCCGGCCGGTGTGGAACACTAGGCACATGATTCGCGTGACTGCTCCCCGCTCCGCCGCCCGTTCGGGCGCCCTCCTGCTGCTCACCCTGCTCACGGCACTGGCCGTGGCCGTGCCGAACGCCAGCGCCGAGCTCGCCGAGGGCTACTACGGCTCGAACAAGGAGCGGGCCGAGGGCTCCATCCCGTCGCTCGGCGGCAAGATCATCGGTTACAGCCAGTACGTCGACAAGAACGGGTTCCCGCCCCAGAACCTGATCCTCGGCACGTCGCGCGGCATGATGCTCGACCCGCGCGTGGTCAAGAAGGTGTCGGGCCGCACGGCGTTCAACTCGTCGGTCTCCGACGGCGCTGCTCGCGAGCTCTACGCGATGGGCAATTTTTCGGAGCTGATCGCGCCGGGCCGCGCGCCGCACCTCGTGATCATGTTCGACATCGAGGGGCTCGACCGCCGCGCCGCGACGCAGCGCGTGCAGGCCTCGATGAAGTCGGAGCGGGCGATTCGAACGGCGTGCCCCAAGGCCGCCAAGTGCACGACGTTCTGGCGCACGAAGGCGCTCGAGATCGTCGCCGACGCGAAGGTCGGTCACGAGGGGCGACCCGACCTCAAGCTGCTGCAGCGGCCCGACGGCATGATCCTCTCGCCGCACCTCGCGCGCCTCGATCGCGAGGGCCAGGATTTCGTGGCGCTGCGCAACCACCGCATCCAGATCCGGGTCAACTCCTACAAGCCGGGCGGCGGCTTCGACAAGCTCATGCCGATTCCGATGGCGGCGACGCGCGATCTCATCAAGCTCGCGAACGCCTGGGGCGACACGCCCACGATCATCATCACGCCGATGCACCCCGACTGCATCCGCATCTGCGGCGCGGCCGGTCGCAATGCGCACCACCGCAACACGCTCAAGTTCTTCGCGCAGCTCGCGAAGACGCGGCAGTTCGACCTCCACGACTTCACCGATCCGAAGAGCTACGGCGGCAACGCTGCGGGCTTCTACGAAGACATCCACCTGCGCCCCATCGCGGCCGAGCAGGTCGTGAAGGCGATCGACGCGTTCGGTGGGTGGGATGTCGATCCCCGCAAGCCGAAGGACCACGACACCGAGGCGAGCGTGAAGTCGGCGCTCGCCGGTGACACCGTCAGCAGCGATGCCGACGCGACCGACACTGCCGCGATCCCGTCGGAGGATGCAGCAGACCTCGACCGCGATCGCCTCGAGCAGGCTGCTTCGCGCACGAAGGTCGGCTCGGGCGCCGCTGCGGCCGACGCGTCGGGTCCGACGTTCCTCGAGCGCGCCCTCAACCAGCTCAACGCGCTGAGCCGCGCCTAGCGCACGGGGGATGGCGGTCGCGATGGAGGAGCGCAGGCGCATCGATGCCGAGCCGCGACCCGACCTGCGTGCTCGGCGCACCGAGCAGCGCCAGCGCGCGCGCAGCCGGCGGCGTCGGCGCAACGTCGCGATCGTCATCGTGACTGCCGCGATCGTCGTGATCGGGGCGACCGTGGTCGGACGCGGGGGTGCAGGCGACGATCAGGGCAAGGCGTCGCGCGCCGCAGGCGGGGCTACTACCACCATCGTCGCGAAGCCCGCGCCGGTCGCTAACGCCTTCCGCGTCGCCGACGACTTCGACCATGGAGACGCCCCAACCGACGCCGGCTGGAGAGCGGTGGGGTCAGGCGCGTCGAAGTGGCGCGTCGAGCCGCTGCGCGGAGCTGGCACGCTCACCGGGCCCGCGACGGGCAAATCGGGGTCGCTGGTCCTGGGAGCACCGTCGTGGACGGACGTCGCCGTGACCGCGACGTCGCCCGGCATCGAGGGCGCGGTCGTCGACGTGCTGGCACGGACGAGCGCCGACGCCCGCACGGCGTACCGCCTGCGCTGGCGAGAGCGCGAGCACGACCTGCGCCTCGACCGCATCGAGCGGGGGGAGGCGCACGAACTCGCGCACGTCGAGCACGTCGACTCCGAGGTCAAGGCGAACAACGCCGTCACCCTGCACGTCGTCGGCGACCACCTCGTCGGTGCACTCCAGGGCAGGCCGCTGATCGAGGCCGACGACGACCGCATCGCCAAGGGGCGAATCGGCATCATGTCGTCCGGGTCGACTCCTGCGCGGATCTCATCCTTCTCGGCCGAAGTGTCGGTCGACTCCTTCACGCTCGCCGTGCTGCCCGACACCCAGTTCTACGTGCCGCACCGCACGGCCGCCTCGAGCACCTTCACGGCCCAGACCCGCTGGCTCGCGCGGCATCGCGCCGACCGCCAGATACCGTTCGTGCTGCACGAGGGTGACATCGTCAACGATGCGTGCGCAGCTCCCCAGTGGAAGGTCGCATCGTTCGCGATGGCGCGCCTCGACGGCAAGCTGCCCTACGCCCTCGCGCCCGGTAACAATGACGTGCTCGCCGATCGCGGGAGCGGCGGCTGCAGCGGCGCCGACGGCTACACCGTGCCCGCTGCCGGCGTCTCCTTCCAGCCCTTCAACCGCACGCCGCCCGGCCCGAACAACTTCGGTCCGAAGCGCCAGCGCGCGGCATCGCCCGGCACCTGGGGTGGAGCGATGCGACCCGGCGATGCCTCGGCCAGCTACCACCGCTTCGACGCCGGCGGCGTGCGCTTCCTCGCCCTGACCCTGCCATGGGGCCCGACCGACGCGCAGCTCGCGTGGGCGCTCAAGGTCGCGCGCGCCAACCGCGACCGCGTCGGCCTGCTCGTCACGCATGACTACCTCGGCCTGCAGGGAACCCTGCGCGGCTCCGGCACCGACACCTACGAGCTCCCCGACCTGCCCGGTGAGAACGACGGACGCGGCATCTGGGCGAAGCTCGTCGAGCCGGCCCCGAACATCCGCTTCGTGTTCAACGGACACGTCACCTGTCGCGTCGCAGCAGACCCCGACTGCGCGGGGGATGGCGCCGCCGCGCGCCGCGTCACGAAGAACGCCGCCGGCCGCCCCGTCTACCAGATGCTCGCCAACTACCAGTCGATGGCCGATGGCGGCGAGGGCTACCTGCGGCTGGTGACGTTCACGCCCGCGCAGCGACGCGTGTCGGTCGAGACCGTGTCGGTGCTGGCCGGCGCCCCGAAGCGCATCGAGCCCTCGAACCGCTTCACGTTCACCGGGGTGGAGCTGGGCGCGGGCGCGTGAGCCCGGCGCGGCGACTGACCTCAGGCCGTCTCGAGCGCCTCGGCCTCGACGTCGCGCAGGTACGAATCGAACAGCTGGTGCGCCTCGTCGGCCGTGGGCCGGAGCTCGGGGTCGAGCGCGAGCAGGTGGTCGATGATCGTCGCGAGCTCCTCCGGCAGGTCCTGCTCGGCGCGCGCGAGGTCGCCGCCGAAGCGCGACGTCGCCAGCCGATCGAGCGCGGGCGCGGGTCGCGTCGTGAGCTGCGGGTGCCCGGTGTCGGCGTGGAACGGCAGGCGTCCCGAGGCCGCCCGATACAGCACGATGCCGAGGCCCCACATGTCGGCCGCCGGCGTCACGTGACCACCGAGGATCTGCTCGGGTGCCGCGAACAGGCGCGTGCCGGCGCCGCCCCGCATCGGGCCCGGCTCCTTGGCGAGGTGGAAGTCGATGAGCATCGCCCGTTCGCCGTCGTACATGACGTTGGCGGGCTTCACGTCGCGATGCATGATCCAGCGACGGTGCAGGTGGTCGAGCGCCGTCGCGAGCTGCGAGCCCACGCGGGCGAGCTCGGTGGCCGGGAGGCGGCGTCGCAGCCGCAGCTCCTCGCGCATCGTGCGGCCCGGGCAGAGCTCGAGCACGAGCGTGGCCGGATCGTGCACGAGTTCGACGACCCGCACGATCGACGGGTGCTCCACGCGGCGCAGCAGCAGCCCCTCGCGGAGGATGCCCTGACCGGCGGTTCGGCGCTCGTGCTCGCCTGCGACGTCCTCGCGGATGCGCTTCGCGACGACCGGGAGCCCGTGCCACTCGGCGAGCACCGTGTCGGCATGGCGGCTGCGGTGCAGCAGCACGCCCGTCTCCAGGCCCTCGACGGGTGCGGCGAAGGTGTGCGGCGCGGTTGACTGTGGCTCGGCAGGCATCTCCCGGAGTCGTACCCCGCGCACGTGGGTCCTATGCGCGATCGGACCTCGGTCAGGCCCGCGGGGCTACACCGTCCAGAACTGGGCGTTGCCCGGAATTCGCGAGGCCTGCTCGGCGTTGAGCCCGCGCAGCTGCACGATCTCCTCCTTGGAGAACGGCGGTGCGTGTGTGATGGATGCGGCGCCCTTGGAGGCTCCCGTCACGCCGAAGTCGACGACCTCGACGGGCTTGGAGCGTGCGATGTACTGGTCGATCGCGGCGAAACGCTGGCCCGGGGCCACGCCGTTGAGGTGCTCACCCTGGCGGATGACGGCCGTGGCCCTGTCGCCGGCCGCGAGCGCCGACGGATCGACCTTCGCGTGCCGGGCAGCCACGGCGCTGCGCTCGGCGACGCCGGCCTCGATCTTCGTGGCGACCTTCGCACGCACGGCGTTCGCCTTGGCGTTGCCGATCGCCGCGTGCACGGTGTTCAGGTCACGGGTGCGCGGCATGCCGACCTCGAGCCGCTTGGCCGCGGCGACGCCCTTGTCGAGCGTGAGACCGCGGTAGCCCTGGATGCCGGGGTTGGAATCGACGCCCTGCTGCAGCAGCTTCGCGAGGTTGCGCCATCCACCCGACACGTCGCTGTGCGGCGCACCCTGCAGTGCACGCAGCGACACCTCGTCGAACAGCGTACGCGCCTTGCCGAGGTGGCCGAGGTGCTCGGCCATCGTGGCGACAGGTCGTGCAGCGGTCGTGAGCTTGGCGACGCCAGACGTGATTGCAGACATGGTGGTTCCCCCCGAAGTGCGCGCCTTCCCCCCAGAAGCCGCATCACCTGCCTGTCGAACGACCACGCCGGCTCGTCTCGCCGTGGCCATGCATTGGCCCGATCCACGAGCCCGCGCACGGCTCCCCCGCGATCGAAGGCCCGGCCCACTACACGCCCCGCATGGCGATGGAGCAACAGGGGATCTACGACGGCGCCACCGAGCCCACCTACTACGGCGAGCGCCGGGTGTGGTCGGTCACCGGGTTCACGCTCGGCATCCGCAGCCGCATCACCGACATCCCGACGCTCTGGGTCGAGGGCGAGATCTCCGACCTCAACATCCGTCCGCACATGCAGACGATCTTCTTCACGCTGAAGGATCCCAACAACGGGTTCATGCTCAGCTGCACGATGCCCAAGTCGCGCTACCTGGCGCTGCGGCTCGAGCTACGCGACGGCGACCAGGTGCAGTGCTTCGGGCGCCCCGACATCTACGCCGCGCGCGGCACCTTCCAGCTCCGGGCGCAGTCGCTCGAGCTCGCGGGCCGGGGCCTGCTCCTGCAGCAGCTCGAGGCGCTCAAGGCGAAGCTCGAGGAGGAGGGGCTGTTCGACGATTCGCGCAAGCGTCCGTTGCCCTTCCTGCCCCGGCGCGTCGGCATCATCACGGGTTCGGGCGCCGCCGCCCAGGGTGATTTCCTGCGCCAGGTCTACGAACGGTTCCCGCCCGTGAAGCTCGTGATGGTCGAGACCCTCGTGCAGGGTGATCGCGCCGCGACGCAGATCGTGGCGGCGCTCCGCAAGCTGCAGGTCGTCGAGGGCGTCGACGTCATCGTGATCACGCGTGGTGGCGGGGCCTTCGAGGATTTCCTGCCGTTCAGTGACGAGCGCCTGTGCCGCGAGATCGCGGCGTGCCGGGTGCCGGTGGTGAGCGCGATCGGCCATGAGAAGGACAGCCCGATCTCCGACTTCGTCGCCGACCTGCGCCTGTCGACGCCCTCAGCCGCGGCCCGCACCGTCGTGCCCGACTACGCCGAGGTGGTCGGTCACCTGCAGCGTGCCCACAACACGCTGCGTCGTCGCGGCACCGAGCACGTCAGGTCGCGGGGGGAGCGGCAGGCGCAGCTGCGGCAACGGCTCGAATCGCGGTCGCCGCTGCGGTTCGTGACCGAGCGCAAGGCGCTGGTGACGGCGCTCAGGGCGCGCACGACGACGAGCATCCGGCGCCGGATCGAGGGGGCGCAGGCGCTGCTCGAACGCGACCAGCGTGCGCTCGTGCGCGCGGCGCGCCAGGGAGTCGAGCAGCGCGTGCAGCGCCAGCGCGGCAACCTCGCGCGACTGCGGGCCCTCTCGCCGAAGGCCGTGCTCGATCGCGGCTATGCGATCGTGCGCGGCGGGGCCGATGACCGCATCGTGCGGAGCGCGGATGAATTGTCAGTCGGTGACGCCGTGCAGGTGGCGCTGGCCCAAGGTACGCTGCATGCGAACGTAACGGAGATGGTGACCCATGACTGACACGACGAACGACCGACCCGCAGTCGAGACGCTGAGCTTCGAGGATGCGCAGGCGGAGCTCGAGGCCATCGTCGAGCAGCTCGAGGATCGCCACACCGGCCTCGACGCGGCACTCGGGCTCTGGGAGCGCGGCGAGGCGCTGCACGCCTGGTGCCAGCAGCGGCTCGACCACGCGGCCGAACGCCTGCAGAAGCTGACCGTGTCACCCGACGAGGTGGCTGCCGTGCAGGCCGAGGCCGCAGACGCGTTCGTGCCCGAGGGCGTGGTGCCCGCGGCGGCCGTCGCCGACCCCGCGCCGCCGAGCACGCCCGAGGAGCCGTCGATCTTCTAGCCGGCCGTGCGCGGCGCGAGCAGCGCGCCGCGGATCGCCTCGTAGGCGGCGTTGTCACGCAGGATGCCGTAGTGGCCGACGCGTGACATCGGTCCGATCGTGCGCTGCGAGTCGATCGCGGTGAACGGTGCTCCCTCGATGCGCGCAGACGAAGCAGGCACGAGGATGCCGTCGACACCTGTCGTGCCGACGCCGGCCACGTCGAACGAACCGCGCGTCGCGTGCAGCTGATCGATGAGCTTCGACCCCGTGCGGATCTGCTGCATGCCCTCGGGGAGCGCCGCGCCGATCGGCCCGTCGACCACGCCGAGGTCGAGACCTTGGTTCGCGCTCGAGACGGTCACCACGCGACCCGTGGCATGGGTCGAGTCGTCGAGCTGCTGGAAGGCGCGGGCGACCACGCCCCCGCGGCTGTGCCCGACGATGTCGACGTGGGCGGCGCCGGTGCGCTGCTGGATCTCCGCGACCTTGGCGCCCACGACCTTCGCGTCGGCGTAGGCGTCGCCGTAGCCGAAGTTCGGCAGGTCGAGCGAGGTGGCGTCGAAGCCGTCACGGGTGAGCGACCGCTCGATCGCCCCCATCGTTGCACGCGTGTTGCCGTAGCCGTGCACGAGCAGCACGGGGTTGGCACCCTCGGCCGGGTGCGCGAGCGGCGCACCGAGCTCGGCGACGGAACCGATGCGGCGTTCGGCGACCTGCATGAGCCCACGCCATGCGGTGCGGATGCCCTGTTCGTACGCGTTGATGCCCATGCTGTCCTCCCGACGCCGTCCCTGTCGATACATCGAGCTGCGGACGTCGTCGGTCTCGTTGGAGGTTGACCAGACTTGGTCAGACCAACCAGGCGCGCTACGATGGGGACATGAGCGACCGTGCGAGTATCCAGAAGGTGAACATCCAGGAAGCCAAGACCCATCTCTCGCGGCTCGTGGCCGACGTGGAATCGGGCGGCGAGGTCGTCCTGGCACGCGCGGGCAAGCCCGTCGCGCGCATCGTTCCGCTGGAGGTCCGGCCGCTTCGTCGGCCGGGACGCCTCAAGGGTCTCGGTTGGATCGGTGCGGATTTCGACGATCCGCTCGACCCTGAGGTTCAAGCTGCATTCGAGGGGCGTGGCGCCTGATGTTGCTGCTTGATTCGCACGTAGTGATGTGGTGGCTGCTCGAGCCCGAGCGTCTCTCGGCTGCGGCGATCGAATCGATCACGTCCGCTCAAGACCGTGCCTATGTGAGTAGCGCGAGCATCTGGGAACTGGAGATGAAGCGTTTCGCAGGTCGCCTCGACGTGCCAGGCGGTATCGCTGATCACGCTGCTGAGGAAGGGTTCACGCCATTGCCGATCGCCGCCCGTCATGCCACGCGCGCTGCGCAGCTGCCGACGCACCACAAGGATCCCTTCGATCGGATGCTCGTGGCGCAGGCACAACTGGAGCACCTGACGCTCGTCACCGCAGACCGCCAGATCGCTGCATACGACGTGACGGTGCTCGCTCCGTAGCGTTCACCCCGCGTCGTCATCCTCGAGGAAGTCGCGCCACCCGAGCTCACGGCGTCGCCTGACGACGGCTCCCCCGATGAGCAGCACGAGCAGGAGCACGGCGATCGCCAGCACCCACCACGGCGGCAGGGCGATGAACCAGCCCGACGCGGTGGCCGGCGCCCCGGCGGCGTCCGGGCCGGTGACGCGCACGTCGTAGCGGTAGAAGCCGATCCACGGCACGCCGCGCCAGGTCGTGGCGACGGGCTCGGAGCCGCCCGGCAGTAGGGTGCGACCGCGGATGTCGAGCGTGGCGACGGTGGAACCGAAGATCGAGCGCACGCGCACGAGGCCCTTGGGGCGCACGTACAGCGTGCCGGTGTTCGCGAGCGTCGCTCGATAGGCGAAGGCCGCGCGGTTCCAGCGGATGCGCGGCACTGACTGGTCACGCAGGTGGAGCTCGACGCGACCCTCCCCACCGATCGTCAACAGGAACGCCACGGCCACCGAGGGCGCCACACCGACCGACGCCGCAGCGTCGGTACCCGGCACGCGCGGCAGCACCTGCAGGAACCCGTAGGCGGAACCGACGGGGGGATTGGGCGGTACGGTCACCGTCACCGGGATGCGCGCGACGCCGAGCGACTGCAGCGTGACCGATCGCTGGAGCGGCTCGATCCACGACGCGGCCGTGGTGTCTGACTTCGGGTCGTCGGCGTCGAGGATGTCGATGCCCGCGTCGGTCGCGCCGCGGATGCCGAGCGCGTTCAGCTCGAAGGTGCGACGCTCGGCGAACCGATTGCGGATGGTGACGGTGCACGTGAACGAATCGCCGGGGGCGAGATGGCGACGCACCTCCACCTCGCTCGGGCTGACGATCGTCTCGTCGGTGACCTTCGCGCTGCCCGCAGGGTCGGCGTCGCGCTCGAGGCGGGTCGGCACCGCGAGCAGCGGATGCTCGGCGAACCCCGGTGCCTCGGAGACGTAGGCGCGGCACGCCTTCTCGCGGTCGACCGTGACTGGCCCCGTGCGGGTCGGCGAACCACTGGGCGTGGGCGCCGTCGTCTCGGGCGGCGGAATGGTCAGGCTCTTCACCGAAGTGGCGGCCTGTGCGGCCGTCACGAGTGCGCCGAACGAGGCCACCACGAGCGCAAGGGTTGTGAGGATTCGACGCACCCCGCGTCGGTTCCCGTGAAACGCCGGTCCGAACCTCGTCGAAGGGCTGGTAGGGACAGGACCGCTTCGGCGGAGACTTGGGGACGACATGGCGATCGACACAGTGAAGCTCAACCAGGGCTGGAACCAGTTCATGGGCGCGATCCGCACGCCGAACGCCGGCGTGGCTGCGCCGGAGCCGGCGCCGGTCAACGTGCACCTCGGCCTTGGGGAGTCGGTGCAGGTCAACGTGCCTGCGCAGGGGCAGCCGGAGATCATCCGCACGCCGCAGTTCGGCGCGCCCCCGGCCGGAAACGCCGCCGTCGGCACCGCCTTCTCGCCCGAACCAGCGCTCGCCGCGGAGCTCCCCACGACCGACATGCGCGCAGCGATCC
>JAOPYW010000215.1 GCA_025964405.1 Thermoleophilia bacterium
GTGCTCGAGAAAGTTTCCCTCGGCGATGTGCTGGTCGAATTCCTCGTGCGTCAGGAACCAGTATTCGCGGCCGTTGACCTCGCCGGGGCGGGCAGCGCGGGTCGTCGCACTGATCGCGACCTCGAGCGAGGGGAAGTACTTGAGCACGCCACGGATCAGCGTGCCCTTGCCGGCGCCCGACGGCCCCGACACGACGAAGACCCGACGATTGCGTGTTGCCTGCTCGGTAGCCATGGTGGAGTTCAACCCTGCCCGGTGACGCGCTTGTTCAACGTCTCGACGAGCTCGGCACGCTGGCGGTCGCTCAGGCCACCGACCGTCTTCGCCTGGCTGATGCGACAACGGGTGAGCACCCGGGTCGCCTTGACCCGACCGAACTTCGGCACGACGAGCAACAGGTCGATGACCTTCGCGGTCTTCAGGAACTCCGGCGGGTTCTCGAGCACGGCGATGATGTCGAGCTCCCCCGACTTCAGCTCCTTCTTGAGCTGGGCGCGCTGCGACCGGATCTCGTTCGCCTTCCGCAGGGCTTCCATGCGCTGGGAGGGGGATCGGACCGGGGTCTGGGCTGAGGACTTCGGAGGCATGGCCGGGCACTATAGCCGCGCATCGTCGGCCGTGGCAACGCGATCTTCGAACGAGTCTGGAATCCACGCCGGACGCGGCCGTCGTGCCGTCAGCGGCGGCCGGTTTCGTGTATCGCGACGAGCGCGGCCCGGAGGCGCGCCACGACGTCGTGGTCGTTCCAGGCGGCCGTACCCACACCGACCAGCTGCGCTCCCGCGTCGAGCATCCGATGCAGGGATGCGTCGTCGCGGACCCCGCCCAGGCCGATGACGGGAAGCTCCGTCGCGGCTGCCACGTCGGCTACCAGCCGCAGTGCGACGGGATGGAGATCGGCGCCGGAAAGCCCTGCTCCGAACCCGTTTCCGAGGAGCGGCCGTCCGTCGGGCGCGAAGGCGTGCACCGGCATCGTGTTGCCGCAGCACAGCGCGTCGGCGCCAGCTGCTTCGGCAGACCGGGCTACCTCCCCCGAGCGACCGCCGGCAGGGGAGAGCTTGACGATGATCGGGAGTTGGGTCGCGGCACGCGCCGCAGCCACCACCGCGCCCGTGGCGACTGGATCCGCCGCGATCAGGCCGCCGCCGACATTGGGGCATGACAGGTTCAGTTCGAAGGCCGCCGCGCACGTCTCGGCGGCCAGTCGACCGACCAGTTCCGCCGCCCGATCGACGTGCCCCTCCACGCTGAAGATGATCGGGATGCCCAGCCGCTGCTGCAGGCCGCTCCAGTGTTCGATGACCGCGTCGAGCCCCGGGTTCGCGAGCCCCACGGCGTTGACCAGGCTGCCGTCAGAGCCCCACGGAGCCACGACCGGAGCGGGGTGCCCCCGCCGCGGTTCGGTGGTCACCGTCTTCGTCACGAAGGCGCCGAGTTTGGCAACGACCTCGTCGGGAAGATTCCACCCTTCGGTGGGGTTGGTCACGTCGACCACGCCGCTGCCGTTGACCAGTCCGACGTCGAGGGACAGACCTCCGAGATGCACCTGAGCGGAACCCACCATGCGGCAAAGCTACGCCAACTGGCGGTCACATCCGGCGCCGCGTGCAACGGACCGGTTCGCGGCCCCGATAGCGGGGTGGCGGCCGGATTGGACCTCGGGCCGTCGATCGTGCCAATTCGTCGGGACGGACGCCCCCATGCCAGACATCCGAAGACAGGACGCCGCAGTCGCGACTGCCACCACCGTGTGGCGGGCGACCGGAGCGCCGCTCGTGCTGCCGCTGACGATCTCGCTGGGGTCGATCCATGGGGCCCGACTCTGCGATGCACGATGGCCCCGGCTCGGTTGGCTCGACGAACCTTCAGCGTGAACGTGAGCGTGAGACCTCCATACCCTGACCGTCGACCCGACCGTCAAGGTTTTCGAAAGGCTGCTGGACGATGAACGACTTGATGGAACTGAACGACAGCGAGACGGTACTCACCGACGAAGCACGTCGTTCGAAGCTCGCACGGCATCTGGCGCAGCTCGTGCGGCGAGGTGGAACCGTGGAGGAGCAGCACGCCGCGCGCGCCGTCGTGGTCGTCTCGGAACGACCGAAGTACCTTCCGGCGATCGCGCTCGCAGTGGCCGGCGTTGCCTTCTACCTGACCGTGGGCGGAGTCATCTTCCTGCTCGCCGCCGGTGCGGCCCTGCTGGGGTGGCACCGGAAGCTGGTGGCGGGCGTCGACCAGGTGCGCCTGCTGGTGCGGATCGACGAACTCGGCCGGGTCAGCGAGATGGAACTCGGAAGGACGCAGGCAGCCTAGCGCGGATCTGCGAGGTTCGCACGGGAGCGCGCGGATGAAGGGCCGTCAGCGGTCCTCGCACGCGCAGATCAGCTCAGGGCAGCTGGTTCGGGTCGACGGCGGCAGCTGCGGCGTTCTCGGCCTTGATCTGGTCGTAGATCTCCTGCCGGTACACGGGAACTTCCTGCGGCGCCTCGATGCCCACGCGGACCTTGTTACCACCGATGATGTCGATGATGGTGACCTTGATGTCGTCGCCGACGACGAAGGTCTCGCCGATCTTTCGTGTGAGTACCAGCATGGTGCAGCTCCGCCCTCCGTGGCAGCCCGGCTCAGCTCAAGCCGGTGCTGTTGGCGCGCGCACGTGGCATCCGTGCACTGCGCCTACGCGCGAACCATACCCACATTGACCGGACACACACCGGTCGGCAGGTGGCTTCGCGGTACGATGGGCGCATGTCTGACGCGTATCGACTGTATAGACAGGGCCTCGACGCGCTCGCCGACGGGCACCCGGACGAGGCGATCGCGCCGCTCGAGCGGGCACGGTCGCTCGAGCCGGAGTCGAACTCGGTGCGGGAGGCCCTCGGCAAGACGTACCTGAAGATCGGTTTCCACGATCGCGCCGTCGCCGAATTCGAGGTCATCGTGGAGCGGGACCCCGTCGATGCGTACGCGCACTTCTGCCTGGGCCGGGCGTACGACAAGCTGGGGGCGCTGATCCTGGCGCGCCAGCACTACCGGCTCGCTACCTTCTTCGGACCCGAGACGCGCATCTACCGCGAGACGCTGACCAGCTTCCTGGCCCGTACCTCGCTCCCTGACGTCGGAACCGACGACGAGGAGCCAGGGGGCTTGGGCTGGATGGTCATCGGCGACGAGACCTAGGCACCACGGCCTGCAACCTCGCGTGGCGACCGAGTCGCAGCAGATCGGGCGTTCGGCGAACCGAACGCGACGCTACTTGTAGCGGTAGGTGATGCGTCCGCGCGTGAGGTCGTAGGGCGAGAGCTCCACCTTCACGCGGTCGCCCGGGAGGATGCGGATGTAGTACCGACGCATCTTGCCGGAGATGTGCCCCAGCACTTCGTGGTCGTTGTCCAGCTTGACGCGGAACATGGTGTTCGGGAGGGCCTCTTGGACCACGCCCTCGACCTCGATGGTGTCTTCCTTGGTTGACATGGGGGCAGCATATCCGTCCCGGGGGTCGCACGGAAGGGCTCGTGCAATGATTCGTGCATGCGATGCATCGTGCAGCGAGTGAGCAGGGCCAGCGTGACCGTCGACGGGATGGTCACGGGGGCGATCGACGGGGGCCTGCTGGTGCTCGCTGGCATCGGTCAGGGCGACACCGAATCGGAGCTGCGCTGGATGGCCGACAAGCTCGTGCGGCTGCGCATCTTCGATGACGAGGAAGGGCGGTTCGCCCGATCGCTGCTCGACGTCGGAGGAGCCGTGTTGAGCGTCAGCCAGTTCACACTGTTCGGGGACGCGAGCAAGGGCACGCGGCCGAGCTTCACGAGCGCCGCTCCACCGGCCGAGGCCGAGGCGCTCTGGCTCCGGTTCAACGAGCTGGTCGCCGAGACGGGGGTGCAGGTCGAGGCCGGCGTGTTCGGCGCGCACATGGACGTCGAGTTGGTCAACGACGGTCCGGTGACCATGCAGCTGGAGCGCGCGCCCCGAGCCTGATCAGTGCGCCAGGGCCGTGCCGCTCTTCATGACGTGGGAGCGCAGGAACAGCAGCGCTGCGGTGGCCACGGCGAGGAGCACCAGCGGGCTGACGGCGGTGATCGCGTAGGCGACCGCACCGACCGCGGCCGCAGCCGGGAGTGTCATCACCCACGCGGTGACGATGTCGCCCGCAACCGTCCAGCGGACGGAGGAGAGGCGCTTCGCGCTGCCAGCTCCCAGGACGCATCCCGTGACGACGTGCGTGGTGGAGACGGGCATGCCGTGGCGTTCGGCCCAGAACAGGATGCCGGCGCCGGCGGTCGACGCGGAGAAGCCCTGCATGGGGCTCATCTTGACGATCTTGCCGCCGAGCGTCTTGATGATGGTCCAGCCACCCGCATACGTACCGAGGCACATGGCGGAAGCCGCGGAGATCTTGACCCAGAGCGGCGGTTCCAGCACGTCGGGGCTGAGGTTGCCGGCTGCGATGAGCGCGAGCATGATGACGCCCATGGTCTTCTGTGCGTCGTTGAGCCCGTGCGTGAAGGAGAGCCACCCGCCGGAGAAGATCTGGAGGCGGCGGAACATCTTGTTGCCCGCGCGGGGATTCATCGGCTTCGTGACCCGCATGAGGATCGCCATCAGCACCAGGCCGCCGATCAGGCCGATGGTCGGCGCGAACAGCGACGGGATGATGACCTTGCCGAGCACGCCACTCATCTCGGGCGCGGTCCAGTAGATGTGCGTGTGCCCTTGGGCGAGGGCGGCACCGACGAGCCCGCCGATGAGCGCGTGCGACGAGGAGGAGGGGAGGCCGTAGAGCCACGTGACCAGGTTCCACACGATGGCTCCGACGAGCCCGGCAAGCGCCACCTCGAGCGTGGCGATGTCGGCCTTTGCCTCGATGATGCCCTTGCCGACGGTGGCCGCCACCTCGGTGCCGGCCAGCGCGCCGACGAAGTTGAGGGCGGCGGCATACGCCACGGCCAGGCGCGGGTCGAGCGCACGCGTGCCGACCATCGTGGCGATCGAGTTCGCCGTGTCGTGGAAGCCGTTGGTGAAGTCGAAGCCGATCGCGATGATGACGACGAGGAAGAGGGTGAAGCCCATGGTTGCTCAGCCCTAGCTGTTCTTGACGGCGATCTGCTCGAGGATCGAGGCAGCGCGCTCACAGGAGTCGATCGCCTCTTCCATCTGCGTGTAGATGTCCTTCCAGCAGATGATGATGGCGGGTTCTTCGTAGCAGGCCGCGAAGACTTCCTTGATGCCGGTGCGCAGGAGCTCGTCGCCGGCATCCTCGAGCTTGTGGATGTTCGTCCAGTGGTGCTCCATGCGCGCCGGCTCGGAGATGTGGCGCAGTGCGGAGGCGAGCTCCTCGGTGGCAGCGACGAGGATGTCGGCCTGCCCCTTCACGCAGCCGGTCACGGCCTCGACCTGGTAGATGTCGAACATCGACGCGGCCTCGTCGGTCGAATCGATGACGTCGTCGACGTGCTTCGCGAGCTCGTAGATGTCCTCGCGGTCGTAGGGCGTGACGAAGGTGGAGGTCAGCTCGGCCACGATCGACCGCATGACGCGGTCTCCCTGGTGCTCGAGCGACTTGATGTCGGCCGTCATGCCGCGCGTGGCGGGGTAGCCGCCGAGCATCTTCTGCATCGCGCTGGCGGTCTGGGCGGCGATGTCGCCACCCTGCACGAGCAGCGAGTCGAACTTCGTGTTCTTCGGAACGAGCGAGAACGCCATGGAAGCCTCCGGGGAGACGCCTGCGGATGCACCCGCAGGCGTGGATCGGCGCAGCATGACACGGCCGTGTGAAGCAGTCGTGAAGAGACCGCTCGCGGGGCGGCTCGGTAGTACCGCGATCGGCTGAAACATGCGGGGGCGTGGGCGCGACGTATTGGTGTGGATACTTCTCGGGACGAACACACGAATACAGAGGGCCTGGAGGGGCGAGCACGGCTTGCCGCTGCCAAGGTCTCCTCAGGACCCTTCTTCTGGCGCATCGCGACCGGTGTGACCTACGCCGAGATGGCGATGTCGCAGGCGATCAGGCCGCCGCTCCTCACTCCGTGGGAATCGGAGCGGGTGCAGGCGTTCACGATCCGCGAACGGCGCTCCCGCTGGCTCGCGGGCCGGGCGCTCGCCAAGGTGCTCGTCAAGGATCGCCTCGGTATCACCGGCATCGTGGAGATCCGCGAGGGCCAGGATGGCGAGCCACTCGTCTACGAGGACGGTTTCCCGCGCTCCGACGTGTGGCTCGGCATCACCGTTCGACACGGGCGCATCTCCTGCGTCCTGGCAGACCGGCCCGTCTCGGTGGAGGTGCGGCGCGTCGACGAGAACGAGGTCGACGTCGTCGACCACTTCGTCTCCCGCAGCGAACAGCGCTTCCTGCGCCGCGCGCTCGGCACCACCGCCGCTGCCCGCAGCGCGGCCTGGGCCATCAAGGAAGCTGCCCAGCGCGCCGCACGGCGCCGCGGGACCACGCAGCTCCGTGATGTGCACATCGATTCCGGCTACGGCGTGCAGCTCGACGACGACACCCGACTCGACGTGATGGCGCTCCGCGTCTTCGACGAGGTGGCGGTCGCGATCGTGGGTCGGTTCCTCCTGGAGGAGACCCACCGCGTCAAGATCGTGCTCGACCCGACCGCGCAGGAGCTGGCCACGCCACGCCTGCAGGCCGCGATCGAGCGCTCGCTCGCCCGCGCTCGCCGCATCACCGAGGCCAAGCAGCGCTGGCAGCAGGCCCGCGCGGAGGGCTGAGTTTCCCGGAGCGCACGCGCGGCCCCGTCGCTCGTGCGTCGATTCATCGGTGAATCGACGTTGACGAAGGCCGCCCTCCGGCCTACCTTGGTGGCATGGAGCCTGCCGCCGGACCCCGCATGACCGTGTCGAATCTCGTGATGACGTTCGACGAACCGGCCATGCCCCCGGCGGAATCGGCACGGATGCCGATCGACCCCCCGATGCACCGCGACGTCGTCGACGGACCGGTGCTCACGGGACGCAGCACGCTCGACACCCGCTCGTTCACCTACGACCTGCTCGCGCTCGACCAGGCGACCGACTGGACACCGGAGCACGAGGACGTACGCGACACCGACGTCGCGCACGCCGAACGGCTCCTCGGCACGCATGCGGAGATCGCAGCGGAGCGACGCAGCGCCTTCGAGATCGCGTTCATCGTGCTCGCGTGCGCGCTCGGCATCATGGTCGCGACGCCGCCACTCGTGCAGCTCTTCCTGGCGATGCGCGGCATCCAGGCCTAGCGTGACCCGGCGGTTCCGACAGTTCCCGCGCGATCCACGCTCCGGCGGCGGCATCGTGCTGGCGACGGCACTCGCGGTCTTCCTCGCGGCCGGCTCCCCCGGCATCGCCAGTGGTGGCACGGCAGCCGGCAACTGGCTCGACCTCACGACCCGCACGCGCGTGCAGCTCGACAGCGAGGTGGTCGTGATCACGGGCGACGCGGGTGAGGATGCCGAACTCGTGCAGGAGATCCTGTCGGCGAAGGGTCCCGTGCGGTCGGGGGGAGCGGCGAGCGGGCCGCTTCGAGCGATCGACTTCCGGGCCATGGCCTACCGTGCGGCGAAGGGCGCGGGCATCAGGCATCCCACCCTGTTCGTGCGACAGATGGCGGCCGAGAGTGGCATGCGCCCGTGTGCAGTGAGTGGCGCCGGGGCGATCGGCATCGCGCAGATCATGCCGGCGACGGCGCGCGGCTGGGGTGTCGACCCGTGGGTGCCGGCCGACGCGCTGCGCGCTGCCGCGAAGAACATGGCCAAGTACGAACGGCAGCTGGGGAGCTATTCGTTGGCCCTGGCGGCCTACAACGCGGGGCCGGGTGCGGTGCAGCGGTTCGGGGGCGTGCCGCCGTACGCGGAGACGCGCGGCTACATCGGGCGCATCACGAACCGGTCGGCGAAGCTCCCGGGCATGGCGCAGACCTTCACGATTCCGGGCCGACTGACACCGACGTTCGCCCGGCGACTGCGGGCGCTGACGGCTGACGTCAGGAAGCACGGGGGCACGCTCCGCGTCGCGGAGGGCTGGCGCTCGTACGAGGATTCGACGCGCATCTGGAAGGCGGCGGTGAAGAAGACGGGGAGCTGGGAGCGTGCGATCAGGTTCGCGGCGCCGCCCGGGTGCTCCAACCACGTGCGCGGCGAGGCGGCGACGTTGACGGGCAGCACCGGGATGGCGCGCCGGCTCGCGGCGAAGCACGGGCTCCTCTTCCCGTACTCGTACCAGCCGGGCTATGTCGAGCAGTCGGGCCTGCGCACGCAGTCGGGCGACCTTCGCTGAGCTGATGGCGGCGCGCGGCCCGAGGGGGCCGTTCCGGCCTCGAACCGGTATCGCCTCACGTGCGTGGGCGCGAGAATAGGTCGATGCTTCCATCCGTGATCAGGCACAACCGCGCGTTCGCCCGTCTCTGGGGCGCCTCGGCTATCTCGAATGCGGGCACGCTGCTGACGTACCTCGCGCTGCCGCTCGTGGCGTTCGCCGAGACCCGGTCGGGGGCCACCTTCGCGGCGGTCTCGGCCGCGGAGCTGGTCGGCACGATCGCGTCGATGCTCGTGGGCGGCGCGCTCGCCGATCGGCTCGACCGGCGTCGGCTCATGCTCATCGGCGATGCCCTGCTGTTCGCCGCGGCGGTCGGCGTCGGGCTCGCGGTACACGGGCAACTCTGGTCACTCGTCGTGGCCCTGGCCTTGGTGCAGGGCACGGTCGGCGGGCTCTTCGCAGCGAACGGTGCGCTGCTGCGCGACATCGTGGCGGAGGAGGACCGAACGCAGGCCAACTCGCTCGACCAGGTGTCGATGAACGTCGTCAACCTGGTCGTTCCGCTCGCCGGGGTCGGCATCTTCACGGCGATCGGTTTCACGCCGATCATCATCATCGATGCGCTGACGTTCGCCGTCAGCTTCGCGCTGGTGTGGGGCGTGCACGATCCCGCGCAGCGCGGGTCGATGCGCATCGGGATCGGGGCTGCGGCGCGCACGGTGCTTCTCGACGTGGGGGCGGGAGTCGCGCTGGCGCGGCGTGACCGCTACCTGCGGTGGGGTGTCGTCTCGGGCGGCATCAACGGTCTCGGCAACGGCATGCTGGGCATCGCCGTGGTGCCATGGCTCGCCGAGGTTCGCCATCTACCGACGAGTGCGTGGGGCCTGATCATCACTGGCATCGGTGCGTCGGGGCTTGCGGCGGCGTTCGTCGCCGCACGCATCGGATCGCGCATCGCTCCCGTCGACATGTTGCGCATCGGCTGCGCATTCGCCTGTATGGGAGCCGTCGGGTTCCTGGGGTCGCAACCCCTCGTCGTGCTCGCACTGGGCGTGCTGTGCTTCGGCGTGGGTAACGTCTTCGTGGGCATCGCGAGTGCGACCATCACCCAATCGCGCTACCCGTCTGACTACCAGGGGCGCATCGGGGCGATGGGGCGCATGTGCTTCTTCGCGTGCAACCTCATCGGCGTGGCGTCGACGGGCCTGCTCGTCGGCCGTATCTCGCCCAGCTGGCTGGTCTCCGGATTCGCGCTGCTGCTGATCGCGAGCATGGCGCTCTTCCTGTGGGCGCTGCGTTTCGTCGATGAACCCACCGGCCTCGCCGTCGAGCGCGCGAACGTCACCGACGAGGAGCTGGCCACCAGTGGCTGACACGCCGGCGAACGAACCGCAGGATGCTCGGCGCACACTGCTCCCCGGTGTCTTCCGCAACCGCCAGTTCGCGCGACTGTGGGCGGCCACGAGCATCTCGATGTTCGGGAACCAGCTCACGTTCTACGCCCTGCCGATCGCCACCTACCAGCTGTCGGGCTCGGCAGGTGTCTTCGCGTCGGTCATGGTGGCATCCAGCGTCGGACTGATCGTGCCATCGCTCGTCGGGGGCGCGCTCACCGACCGATTCGATCGACGGCGCCTGCTCCTGATCAACAATGCGCTGCTGGCTCCGATCGTACTGGCGATGGGAGTCTGCGTCTCGCAGCACGCGTGGACGGCGCTCGTCGCGCTCGCGCTGGTGCAGAGCACGATACGCGCGCTCTTCAGGTCGGCCGACGCGTTACGGCGGGACATGGTGCCGGAGCACCAGCGGCTGGAGGCCAACGCGGTGAACCAGGCGTCGATCTTCGCCTGCACCGTGCTCTCGCCGCTCTTCGGAGTCGCGCTGCTGTCGTTCGCGGGCTTCGCGCTGGTCGCCGTCGTCGATGCCGGCACCTTCGTCGCCGGTTTCCTGCTCCTGCTCGGTGTGCGCGACCCGGCGGAGCGCGTCGTCGCTCCGCAGGACCTCACGGGGCACGTACGCACGACCGTGACCGACGTGGGTGTCGGGCTCGGTCTCGTCCGGCGGGACCGGTTCCTTCGCCTGGTCGTGCTCAGCGACGTCGTGTTCGGACTCGGATACGGCGTGTTCATGGTGAACCTGCTCCCGTGGCTCGACGAGGTGCACCACCTCGATGCGGGGTGGTACGGGGGACTGGTCACTGTGGCTGCGGTGGCCGGACTCGCCACGTCGCTCGCGCTTGCGAGGTTCGGGGCGCGCATCGAGCCGATTCGACTGTGGAAGTCGGCGGTCGTCGCGGGGCTGGTCGCGCTGGTCGCCTACGTCGGGGTCGCGCCGACGTGGCTCCTCGTGGCGTGCTTCGCGGTCGGTGCAGTCGATGGGGCGCTCGTGCTCACGGCCTACGGCACGATCGTCCAGGCACGCTACCCGTCGGTCGTGCAGGGACGCATCGGCTCGGTCTCGTTCCTGACGTTCCAGGTGGCCTTCCTCGTCGGCCTCGGGGCTGCAGGACTGGCGCAGGGCAGCATCTCGAGCGTGCACCTCATGCAGGTGTACGTGCTCCTGGCGATCCCCAGCGCCGTGCTGGGCTGGCGAGCGGCAGGCACGGCACGAACGCCGGTCGCGCAGTGGTCGGTCGACGTCAGTGACAGCGAGCTCGCGACGAGCGGCTGACACCTTCCGGCGCCCACGCGGACGCCGCATCGTCAACGCATGATCGAGCCCTCGCCGACGATCGGCATGAGGAACGCCGGTGCCTGACCGGTGACCCAGTAGCGGTCGAGGTCGGCGTCGGTGGCCCCGGCGGAACGGAGCAGCTCCTCATCGGTGAACTGGTTGCCAGAGCAGTCGGCGGGGTCGCGGGAGAGCAGCTCGCTCATGGCGTCGGCGATGATCTCGGGCGTGCGGTACTGACTTTCATCACCCATGCGGTTCACACGCACGGCGGCGGTGTCGATCATCGTGACCGGCCAGATGGAATTGGCCGCGACGTGGTCACCGCGGTGCTCCTCGGCGATCGCCATCGCGAGGCGGGTCATGCCGAGCTTGGTCGTCATGTAGGGCGCCATCCCGACCGACGGGTCGACGTGGAGTGGCGGCGAGAAGTTGACGATGTGCCCGAACTTCGCGGCGACCATGTGGGGCAGGGCGTAGTGCGCGGTCGCGTGCGCCGCACGGTTGTTGACCTGGAACATGAGGTCGTACTTCCGCGGCGGCACGGCAATGACGGGGCCGAGCACGATCGCGCCCGCGTTGTTGAAGAGGTAGTCGATGCGACCGTAGGTATCGATGGCGTGCTGCACCATCGCCTCGACCTGGGCCTCGTCGCGCACGTCGACCTGGAAGGGCGTGGCGCGCCCGCCGTCGGCCTCGATCGCGGCGACGCAGTCGGTGATGGTGCCGGGGAGCGTGGGGTGCGGGTCGACCGACTTGGCGGCGACGACGATCGCGCAACCCTCGGCAGCGAGGCGGCGCGCGACGGCGCGGCCGATGCCGCGGGAGGCGCCGGTGATGATCGCGACGCGTCCTTCGTGGCGACCCGGTGTCGGGGTACCCATGTGATCGGGGGTGGCGGTTGCAGGCGTGTGATCGGGCGCGGCGTCGGTCATGGCCGGAGGCTACCCGGTCGAGGCGCATTCGAATGCGGATGTGGGCAGGCGGCGAGGCGAGCGGTAGAGTGCTCGCATGTTGGACGGTGATGGAATGACTTCGGTACACACACGCGCGTCGGGCGGCGGCACGACGCTGCGCCTGTTCGCGGCGCTGGCCGTGGGCTCGGAGGTCGCATACGACCTCGCCCGCCATGCGGAGGTGCTCGCGGCGCGCGCGCCGGGCAGCGTCGTCGTGCCGGCCGACGACATGTACGTGCCGATCGTCGACTTCGGTCGCGTGGCGGAGGAAGTGGTGCCCGCGGTCGCGCATGCGGTCGAGCTCGCGGCCGGCGACGTCTACGGTCCGGTCGGCTGCACGATCGCCGGCAGCGTGCTCGGGGACGACGGTCGTGCGCGCGCCGTGCGCGTCGACATCGACCTGCTCGTGCTGCTCGCGTCGATGCACGACGAACTGCTCGACACGGCGACCCCGTACGCGCCCGAGCTCGACCGCACGCCGTGGGAGCCGCACGTGACCGTGCTGCGCGCCGCACCCGACGCCACGCTCCCCTACGCCGCGACGCGCGTCGACCTGCAGCCCGAGGCCGGCTCGTGGCTCGCGCCGGGCGTCGACCTCGTCGCCGCGATCGCGGGCCCGCTCGGCCAGCACTTCCGCCGCCTCCACACGACGCCGTTCGCCGCGCCGGTGCAGGCCGACAGCTAGCGCGCCAGGAAGGGCTCCCCGTGCTGCTTGCGCTCTGCCAGCTCAACCCGACGGTCGGCGCCGTCGACGCGAATGCCGCGCTCGTGCGTGACGCCGTGCGCGCCGCCGCGGCGGCCGGAGCCGACCTCGCGGTGACCCCCGAACTGGTGCTCACCGGGTACCCGCCCGAGGACCTGCTGCTCAAGCCGCACCTCGTGCAGCGCGCGTGGAGTGCGCTGCACGCGCTCGCGCCCGAACTGGAGGCTCCGGCGCTCGTCGGGCTCCCCGTCGCCGAGGGGGGCGTGCTCTACAACGCGGCCGCGTACGTGCGCGACGGACGCGTCGCGGCGATCTACCACAAGCGCCACCTGCCGAACTACGGCGTGTTCGACGAGCACCGCTGGTTCACGCCCGGTTCGGGTCCGCTCGTGATCGAGGTTCCGACCGCGAGCGGCCCCGCGGCGCGGGTGGGCGTGACGATATGCGAGGACGTCTGGGTCGAGGGCGGCGCGATCGTCGACACCGCGGCGCTCGGCGTCGACGCGGTCGTGAACCTGTCGGCCTCGCCCTGGCGCGTCGGCCGCGCGCAGGAGCGATGCGCGCTCGTGGCGCGGCGCGCGCGTGAGGCAGGTACGTGGCTCGCGCTGTGCAACCAGGTCGGTGGGCAGGACGAGCTCGTCTTCGACGGTCGCTCGGTGGTGGCTGCGCCCGCTGGGGAGCTGGTCGCGGTCGCGCGCGCCTACGACGACGACCTGCTGCTCGTCGAGGTGGGGGCGGGCGCACCGCTCCCCAGTGCTGCCGGCGATGCGCCGGGTGGGGCGGTCGACGCCGGAGTCACCGGCATCGTCGAGGAGGCCGACGTGTGGGGCGCGCTCGTGCGCGGGCTGCGCGACTACGTGGGCAAGAACGGGTTCCGCGACGTGGTGTTCGGTCAGTCGGGTGGCATCGACTCGGCGCTCGTCGCGGCGCTGGCGGTCGATGCGCTCGGCGCGGAGCACGTGCATGCGGTGACGATGCCGTCGCGCCACTCGTCGGAGGGCACGCTCGGTGATGCGCACGCGCAGGCGGCGCAGCTCGGCATCGCGATCACGGAGCTGCCGATCGAGGGTCTCGTCGGCGCGTTCGAGGGCGTGCTGGCGGCGGAGTTCGCGGGGCGGGCGCGCGACGTCACCGAGGAGAACCTGCAGGCGCGGATCCGGGGAACGCTGCTGATGGCGCTCTCGAACAAGTTCGGCCAGCTCGTGCTCGCGACGGGCAACAAGAGCGAGTACTCGGTGGGGTACGCGACGCTCTACGGCGACATGAACGGCGGGTTCGCGCCGATCAAGGACGTGCCCAAGACGCTGGTCTTCCGGCTCGCGCGCTGGCGCAACGAGCAGGCCGCAGCGGCCGGGGAGGCTCCGCGCGTGCCGCAGTCGGTGATCGATCGACCGCCCAGCGCGGAGCTGCGCGAGGAGCAGCTCGACTCCGATTCGCTGCCCGCCTACGACGTGCTCGACGCGGTGCTCGCGGCGCTCGTCGATGCCGACCGCTCGGTGGAGGAGACGGTCGCGCTCGGGTTCGAGCGTGCGGTGGTGGAGCGGACCGCGGTGATGCTCGATCGCGCGGAGTACAAGCGCCGCCAGGCGCCGCCCGGCGTGCGCGTGACGAGCAAGGCGTTCGGGCGCGATCGGCGCGTGCCCATCACCAACGGCTTCGACGGACGCGGGGCCGCTACGCCGGGCCGCGCGAGCGGCGACGGCGCAGTCGTCTAGAATCGGGCGCATGGCTTACTCGGGAACCTCCAGGATCGACATCGACGCCCCCCTCGAGGAGGTGTTCGCGCTCGCGACCGACGTCGAGGGCTTCGGCGCGTGGATCAAGGACATCCGCGAGGTCGAGGTACTCGGCCGCACGAAGGATGGCCTCGCGACCGCCGCGCGGATGCGCGTCGACGTGTCGATCCGCGAGGTGGAGTACATCCTCGACTACGAGTACGACCGTCCGAACGGCGTCTCGTGGAGCAGTCGACCCGGCGGCGACATCAAGTCGCTCGAGGGCTCGTACGCGTTCGAGGTGAACGACGACGGCGGCACCGACGTCACCTACACCCTGGAGCTCGATCCGGGCTTCCCGGTGCCGGGCTTCCTGCTCAAGCGTGCGACCAAGCACATCACGTCTGCGGCGCTCTCGGGTCTCAAGGCCCGCGCCGAGGACGCGTGACCCTACGTGGGCATTGAGCTGACCACGGAATTCTTCCTCGGGCTCGGTGGCGTCATCGTCGCCGACCTCCTGCTCGCCGGCGACAACGCCGTCGTGATCGCGCTCGCCGCCCGCAACCTGCCGCCCGACCTGCGTCGCAAGGCGATCCTGCTCGGCGCGGGCGCGGCCATCCTGCTGCGCGGCGCACTCACCGTGGCCGCGGTCTTCCTGCTGGGCGGCGGCCTGCCGGTGGTCCAGCTGGTGGGCGGCATCGCGCTGCTGTGGATCGGGTGGCACCTCGCGACGGAGAACGAGGATCCCGCCGATGGCGTGCAGGTCGCGTCGACCCTCAAGGGGGCTGTGCGCACCATCCTCATCGCGGATGTCGTGATGAGCATCGACAACGTGCTCGCGGTGTCGGCGATCGCGCGCAACGACTTCTGGCTCGTGGTGTTCGGCCTCGTCATCTCGATCCCGATCGTGATGGGCGGCGCGAGCGTGCTGCTGCGCGCGATCGACCGGTTCCCCGTGATCGTCTGGGCCGGTGCCGCGCTCATCCTGTACGTCGCGGTGGAGCTGATGTTCGCCGATCCCATCGTGCACGACCACATACCGCACGCGCTCGACGGGGCCCTCGTCGAACGCGCCATCGCCATCGCCGTCGCGCTCGGCATCGCGTGCCTGGCGTGGACGCGCCGTCCGAAGAACACGCACCCCGGCGACGTGCTGCAGACGGCGCCCCCGGTGGTCGGCGATTCGTCAGAACCTCGACTCATGCATGAGGCTTCGCTGCCCGATGACTGAGCCACGCCCGGGCTGAGCCCGGACGCGTCGATCACGGATCGATCGACGCACGTAGGCACGGTCACGGATGACAGCTCCCCGCACTCCCACTCCGAAGCGATCGGCGTTGCTCGCAACGCTCCTGTCGCTCTGCGCCCTCGTCGGTGCGTCTACGGCGCACGCCGCCGCACCGCGCGCGGCGCTCGGTGGCGCGGTCGCCACCCCGGCGGCCTTCGTGGCCGACTGGGACGGCGGCCACACCGACGGCACCCAGCTCACCTACCGGGTCGCGGTCACGAGCGACGTGACGGTGACGGTGGTCGATGCGCGTGGCGGGTCGCGCGTTCAGCTCGTGCGCGGCCGGCAGGCACCCGGGCTGCACCACGCGCTCTGGGACGGGCGCGACGCGCGCGGCGTCGTGCTCCCGATCGGCAGCTACACCGTGCAGGTCACGGCCGTGCCGGTTGCGGCTCCTGCGGTCACGTCGCCCACGGCGGGCCGGGCGCGGATCGCGGCGCGTGCAGTCAATACGCGTCGCAGCGTCGCGGTGGCACTGCGCGCTGCGCCCGTCGCCGTACGCGCGGTGCGCCTGAGCCGCGGCTCGATCGGTCGCGCCAAGGCGCTCGGGGCGACGAAGGCGAGCTTCACGCTCTCGCGGGCGGCGTTCGTGAACGCTGCCATCGTCGGCACCGACGGACGGGTGTGGCGCACGCTCGCAAGCGGTCGCCGCCCGGTCGGCGCACAGGTCGCGGGCTGGTCGGGCACCGACACTGCCGGGGTCGCCGTGCCCGACGGCATGTACGAGCTGCTCGTCGCGGCGAGCGGCGGCGGGCGACCGACCCAGACCCTGCGCGTGCCGCTGCGCGTCGACCGCACGCTCCCGAAGGTGACCGTGGCCCCGGCGCTCACCGCGCGCCTGAGCAGCGGCGACCCCGTGCTGCCCCTCGACGTGGGCATCGACGAGGTCGCCACGATCCGCGTCAAGGTCGGTACCCGGGGAGTGAAGGTCGTGGCGGCGGCCGGCACCCGCAAGTTCTCGATCCGGGGTCGCACGCTCGGTATCGCGGCGACGAAGCGTGCTCGCGTCGTGCCGGTCTACGTGAGCGCCACCGATCGCACGGGCAACGTCACCGCTGCCCGCGTGAACGTGACGGTTCCGGCTGCCGTCGTGCACCGGGCGCCGACGCCGCCCCGCCAGTTGACCCCCCCGGCGCCGCACGGGCCGCCCGTCGCAAGCACCCGGCTCGCCTGGCCCCTGCACCGAGGCATCCTCGTCAACTCTCCGTTCGGCGCCCGCTGGGGGCGCATGCACACGGGCGTCGACTTCGAGGCCGGCATCGGCACGCCCGTCTTCGCGGCTGGTGACGGGCGCGTGTCGTTCGTGGGCGAGATGAGCGGCTACGGCAACCTGGTGATCATCGACCACCCCAACGGGCTCCAGACCTACTACGCACACTTCTCGGCGTTCACGCCGGGCGTCGTAGTGGGTGACGCGATCGCGCGCGGCACGCAGGTCGGCCTGTCGGGCTGCACCGGAAGCTGCACCGGACCGCACCTGCACTTCGAGGTGCGCGTCGGGGGCAACGCGACGAACCCGATGCCCTACCTGCCCGCCTCGTAGCGTGCGCGACGCGCTCCCCGGAGGTGGGATTGGCCCTTGTCGAAGCGGGGGTGCCGTCGTACGGTGGAGGGGTCGACGCATGCGCGTCGCCTTGGTCGTCCCCCGCGATCGCACCGCCAGGAGCCCCGCCAGCCATGTCACGCCCATCCCACGCCACCGCCGGAACCCACGCCCTCGTGTACCGCACGAACCGCGTGAGCGCGTCGGTCGATGCCCGGATGGCGTTCGAACTCGTGGGCGCCGCGACGACCGAGCTCGAGTATGTGGACCCGATCCTCGCAGCGCGTACCTGGCTGTCGAACCCGGAGCGCACGTCGGGCCTACCTGCACGCGTGACCGAACTGGCCGGGCAGACGATCGACCTCGCCGAGGCGCACGTGCGCGAACTCGACATCGTCGCGGGCCAGGTGGCGCTCGACGCGAACGCCACGGGCGTGGTCGATGCCGCTCGGCTCGACCAACTGGATTCGATGACCCTCTGCCTGAACCGCTTCTCGGTGCGCCTGCGCGACGTGCTCGCCGAAGCTGCTGCGGAGCCGGAGGTCGTCGCGGCACGGATGGATGCAGCGCTGCAGGCGTCGCGACGCGGCGGCTTCGAAGCGCTCGTCGCCTCGCTCTGACCGGATGATCAGCGCTTGCGCTTGAGCACCGCACGGAGCTGCGGGATGTTCACGAGCCGAAGCTTGAGCGCGAGGGCCGAGTAGAGCCCCCACGTGATCGCGATCGCGAACACCATCGCGACGAGCTGCCCCGGCACGCCGGCGCCGAGCACCTCGGTGATGCCCTCCCACGCGAGCCAGCCGAGCGCGACCGAGACGCCCGACGCGACACCGGCGAGCGCCAGCGCCGACAGGATCGGGCGCATCGACATGCCGCCGACCCGGCGCCGCAACACGTACCACATGCTCAGGAACGACAGGGTGTTGGCGAGGGCCATGGCGAACGTCACGCCGAACACGCCCAGACGGTTGTGGAGGAGCCCGCCCAACGCGATGTTGCCGCAGAGGTTGGCGAAGAAGCCGACGATGGCTGGGGTCCAGGGCATCTTGAGGCTGAAGAAGGCGCGCATCAGCAGCTGGATCGCGCCGTTGGAGATGAGCCCGATCGCGAAGCCCTGGAGGGCGGAGGCGACCAGCGAGGAGCAGTCGGCACCACATTCGCCGTACCCGAACAGCAGGCGCACGATGGGATGGGCGAGCACGACCATGAAGATCGTGGCGGGCATCAGCAACACCACGATCTGGCGGATGCTGGCGGTCGCGGCGTCGCGGAAGCCGCCCATCTCGTTGCGCGCCGCGTGGCGGGCGAACAGCGGGAAGAACACCGTCGCGACAGCGAGCGAGAAGATGCCCTGCGGCAGCTGGAACACGCCCCACGCCCGGTAGATGACCGACGGACCCGACCCCGCGAGCCCCCGGAGCTGGTCGAGCTCGATGCGGCTCGACCAGTAGGTGTTGACGATGTTGTTGAGGTTCATCATCGCGAGGCTGAGCATCACCGGCACCATCGCGATGAGCACGGCCTTCACGACCGGGTCGCGGAAGGCGGTGCCGAAGCGCAGGCGGTGGCCGCCGTGCCCGCGGAGCCAGGGCACGGGGAGCAGTGCCTGCACGAGCGTGGCGACGAAGATCGAGCCGGCGTAGACGAAGATGCGGTCGTGCATGCCGTGCACGAAGGGCGTGACGGCGATGAGGATGACCACCGACGCGGCGTTGAAGGCGAGCTGGGCGAAGGCGGGCGGGCCGAACTTGCCGTAGGAATTGAGGATGGCGATGATGACGCCACCGATGCTCATGAACATCACGATCGGGATGAGGATGCGGAACAGCTCGACCGCGAGATCCTGCGTCGACTGGGAGAAGTTGTCGTAGACCACGAGGTCGACGAAGAAGTCACCGGCCAGCATGGCGAGCACGGTGAGCGGCACGAGGATGAGCAGGAGCACGGTCACGATCGTGCTCGCGACGCGCCAGGCGCGTGCCTCCTCATCCTCCTCGCGGAGCTTCGTGAAGGCGGGCACCAGCGAACCGACGAGCGCCTGGTCGGCGACGAAGGTGCGGATGACGTTGGGGATCTGGAACGCGACCGTGAAGGCCGAGGCGACCGAGCCGACGCCGAAGAAGAACGACGCCATGCTCTCGCGCACGAGCCCGATCACCTTCGTGACGAGCGTGGCGACCATCACGAGCACGGTCGACCTGCGGGCCCCGGCCGTGCGCGTACCACCGGTATCGGCAGTGGCGGAGGCGGCGGTCGCAGCGAGTTGCGCGTCGGCGTCGGGAGCGGGGGGAGTGGTGCTCACAGCGCGACGACTCTACCCTGTGCAGAACCTGAGTGGGGGCGGCGGGACTCGAACCCGCGACCGGCAGATTATGAGTCCGCTGCTCTAACCAACTGAGCTACGCCCCCGGAATGCGACGACATCCTACCGACGGCATGCGCGACCTCGGGTAGAATCGGCCACAGCGCAGCGAAACCGCGCGCGCCTCCCCGAGCAAAGGCAGCACCATGAGCGACGAGTTTGGCACCACCCGCATCAAGACCGGCCTCGCCGAGATGCTCAAGGGCGGCGTGATCATGGACGTGGTCGACCCCGAGCAGGCGGTCATCGCGGAGGAAGCGGGCGCGACCGCGGTCATGGCGCTCGAGCGCGTACCGAGTGACATCCGGCGCGACGGCGGCGTGGCGCGCATGAGCGATCCGTCGATGATCAAGGGCATCCAGGCGGCGGTGTCGATTCCGGTGATGGCGAAGGTGCGCATCGGCCACTTCGTCGAGGCGCAGGTCATCGAGAGCCTCGAGGTCGACTTCATCGACGAGAGCGAAGTACTCACGCCGGCCGACGAGGTCAACCACGTCGACAAGCACGGCTTCACGATTCCGTTCGTGTGCGGCGCGACCAACCTCGGCGAGGCGCTCAGGCGCATCACCGAGGGTGCGGCGATGATCCGCACCAAGGGCGAAGCCGGCACCGGCAACGTCGTGGAGGCGGTGCGCCACCTGCGCAGCCTGGTCAACGAGATCCGTGCGCTGCGCGGCATCGAGGGCGACGAGGTCTACGCGGCCGCGAAGGAGCTACGCGCACCCGTCGAGCTCGTGCGCTGGGTCGCCGAGCACGGCCGCCTGCCCGTGCCCATGTTCACGGCGGGCGGCATCGCCACCCCGTCGGATGCGGCGCTCATGATGCAGCTGGGCGCCGAGGGCGTGTTCGTCGGCAGCGGCATCTTCAAGAGCCAGAACCCCGCGCAGGTCGCGCGTGCCGTGGTCGAGGCCACGACGCACTTCCGCGACGCGGCGCTCATCGCGCGGGTGTCGACCAACCTCGGCACGGCGATGCCGGGCATCGAGATGGCGGAGCTCATCGCGGGTGCCCACGGTGGGCAGCTCGCGACCCGCGGTTGGTAGCGACGGGCGGCGACCAGCTGCGCGGCTGAGACGCAGCGGCGCGCGTCGCCGGGTGCGTTTCTGCATGCGACCGGCAGCCGGCGGCCATACAGGGGCCGGTTTCACGCTTTGACGAGTCGCGCCGAGCCGTTGTTCACTTGGGGAGTGATGCGCGGACCGTGTGGGTGGCGGCGTGCAGTGCAGCAGCTCTACGCGTGGTCGTGCAGGCCACGCGCTGCAACCGGGAGACCCCACCCATGAACACCCCCGT
>JAOPYW010000351.1 GCA_025964405.1 Thermoleophilia bacterium
TGCCGGCGAGGCCGAGCATCGACATGACGGCGATACCCACGCCGAACAGCTCGGCGGTCTGGTACGCGCCGATGATGCCGGCACCGATGACGATGACCGGGAGCGCGGTTGCTTCCATGCCCAGGCCGAGGCCCGAGATGATGTTGGTCGCGTGACCGGTCTCCGACGCTGCGGCGATCTTCTTCACCGGGCGCCACTTGGTGCCGGTGTAGTACTCGGTGATGAACATGAGCAGGCCCGTGATGACGAGACCGATCAACGCTGCGACGAACAGCTCGTTGCTCGAGTAGACCGCATCGTTCTTCGTGTTCGTGAAGCCGTCGTCACCGACGAGACCATCGATCGCGAACCAGATGCCGACCGCTGAGAGGATGGCCGCACCGATGACGCCCTGGTAGAGGGCGCGCATGACGTTGGTGCCCTTCACGAAGAACGTGCCGATGATGCTGGCGATGATGGCGATGCCGCCGATCACGAGCGGCAGCAGGATCGCGTTGCCCAGCTCCCCGCCGTTGAAGCGCAGCGTTGCGAGCACCATGACCGCGACTGCCGTGACCGCGTAGGTCTCGAACAGGTCGGCTGCCATGCCGGCACAGTCACCCACGTTGTCGCCGACGTTGTCGGCGATCACTGCGGGGTTGCGCGGGTCGTCCTCGGGCAGGCCGGCGTCGATCTTGCCGGAGAGGTCTGCGCCGACGTCGGCTCCCTTGGTGAAGATGCCGCCGCCCAGTCGTGCGAACACGCTGATGAGCGAGCCACCGAAGCCGAGGCCGATGAGGCCCGACGTGATGTCGTCGAGGTCATCGCCCTTGAGCTGCATGTCCATCGGACCGGTCAGGATGCCGTAGTAGCCGGCAACGCCCAGCAGGCCGAAGCCCACGACGAGCAGGCCGGTCACCGCACCACCGCGGAACGCGGTCGAGAGGCCCTTGGCGAGGCCGTGGCGAGCTGCCTCGGCAGTTCGCACGTTCACGCGCACCGAGACGGTCATGCCGACGTAGCCGGCCGCGCCCGAGAGCACTGCACCGATGACGAAGCCGATACCGGCGTACCAGTCGATGAGGAAGCCGATGAGCAGGGTGACCACGACGCCGACGGCGGCGATGGTCGTGTACTGACGGTTCAGGTAGGCAGATGCGCCTTCCTGGATCGCGCCTGCAATTTCCTGCATGCGCTCGTTGCCCGCGGGCAACTTGAGGAGGCTAGCGATCTGCACCACGCCGTACAGGACGCCGAAAGCGCCTGCCAGCAGTGCAAACAGCACGCCATGGTCTGCGAAGAACTCCACGATTCTCTCCTTGGAACTGAGGTCGGTTCCAGGAGCGGAACCGACACGAATGGTCGAATGAATCCGCTTCCGGATCGCGCAACGCGAACCATGGCCGGGGGGAACGGCGCGATGCTAACCCAACCGTCGGACGACTGCACGTCGTCCGTTGGAGCCTCCAAGCAACTGGCAGAGGTGCATTCACGAGCACGACCTACCTGCAGAAGTCTCACGAAAGCAGACCCTATAGCCGATGTACAGCACCTATGTTCGGCACCATGCATCGACGACTTCGCGCCCTCACGATCGGCGCCTCGCTTCTCGCCCTCTGTGCGTGCGGGGCCTCGCTCACCATGGGGAGCACGGCGCACGCCGACGGCGACCTCAGGCTCGATGCCCGCCAACCCATGGCGCCCCACGCCATCGCGCGCTTCAACGAGGCACATTCCGCTGCGCTCCTCACGCAAGCCCCGACATCCGTTCGCGGTCGATGCGTGACCACGATCTACGTGCCCGGTCAGGGCCCGTCGTGCCGCTTCGGCGATACCAACCTCTGGGGGGTGCGGCTCCGTGACGGCACGACTGCCGTGACCCACGGAGCGGACATCCTCCCCTCCACGGCTCCGGTGATCGATCCCGAGACCGCGCTCGGCCTGCAGGATGCCGGCGACCTCACCACCTACCCCGCCGACAGCGGTTTCGTCACGTGCGCGACCGACGCACGCACACCGCACTACACGGCGATCTACGCTCGTCGGTCAGGGTCGACCGCGATCGAGGCCGATGTGAAGAAATCCATTCGGGCAGCACTGCGCCAGGCCAGTGAATTCACTCGCGCCCAATCGATCGCCCAAGGTTCGGCCGTCAGTGCGGGTGTCACCATGCGGTTCGCCTGTGCGGCTGACCAGATCGACGTTCGAACCGCCAACGTGGGCACGACAGGCCCGATCGGCTTCGTCCAGCTCATCGACGCGGTCGAAGCCACAGGCGTCAACGCCAGCAACACTTCCACCTCGCGCATGGTGATATTCAGCGATCAACCGAACTCCAGCAACGCTGCGGGACAAGGCTACGTCTATCCCGACGATCGGGCCACGACGGGCAATTTCAACAACGACGCAGATCTCGTCGCGGCGCACTACCTCGTCTCCGATCCGAGCACACCTACGGCCTACTGGGACATCTTCATCCACGAGATGTTCCACAACTTCGGCGCGACGCAGGACGCCGCTCCGGATGCGAACGGCGAAGGCCACTGCGACACCGACAAGGACGTCATGTGTTACCAGGAACAGGCGACCACACAGAACGGCCGCGGCGTCACCGCCGGCACCGCGTTGCCGACCTACTCGGTCGCCGCCTGCGGCACCACCAAGCTCGACTGTGGCGGCAACACGTACTTCAATGCAGGACCGGCTCCGACCGGTTGGATCGCGACCCACTGGAACGCGGGGCATCCGCGCAACAGGTGGCTCGACTTCGGCACGCGCAACATCGACACGATCGCACCCGCGACTCCGGGCGGCGTGCGTGCGACCGCCGTGACGCCGACCAGCGCCACGATCGCCTGGGATGCGGTGAATGACGACACCGCCGGCGCCGTCAGCTATCGGGTCTACGTGCGACCCAGCGGGGGCTCGACCTCCCTCGTCGAAGCCGGCACCGGACTGACCACGACGTTGTCGAACCTCGCGCCGGGGTCGACGATCAACGCCCGTATCGACGCGCGCGACGCCGCCGGCAACCTCTCCCTGCGCGGCCCCGAGACGTCGATCGCCCTTCCGGGTGACGGCACCGCAGTGACGGGTGGCGGCGTGGTCGACGCGCAGCCGAAGGCCGGGGCCGCCCCGGGTCGACCCAGTTTCCCGGTCATCTCGAGCCTCACCGCCCGCACTGCCCGCATCACGTGGAAGCGCGCCGAGCGTGGCGGAGCCGTCGTGTCGTGGCGGGTTCGCACCCAGCCCGCGGGTGGTCGCCCGTCATCGGTCTACGTGCCGGCCACCGACCTGTCGGCGACCGTGGCTGTGGTTCCGGGAGTCCCGACGACGGTGTTCGTCGATGCGGTGAACGACGCCGGTACGACGACGAGCCTGGCCACCCGGGTCGTCGGCCGAACGGCGGGCTCGACCTGCACGTGGAGCGAACGCGACACGACCGCGCCCCGCAAGCCGAGCGGCCTTCGGGTCAGCTCACGCGGACGCACGAAGGTCGTGCTGCGGTTCCGACCGGCAACCGATCGATCGATCTGCGCGTACCAGACGGTGCGGCTCGTCAGGGGCACCTGGCGGGCGGTCGGCGCTCCGCTCGCGTTCGCCGCGCGCGTTGCCGCCTTCACCGGCTTGACCCGCAATGCCGCCCAACAGCTCGGCATCCGTTCGATCGACGCGTCCGGCAACGTCTCGGCCACCGTGAAGGTCATCGCACGCACGACGCGGTGACGGCCCATGCCCGCCCAAGTCGGATGGGCGCCCGCTAGGTGAAGGCGGGCTCGTCGGCGCTCGACATCGTCGCGTCGATGACGCCCCGGTAGGCGGCGTGGAGGTCATTGCCCGCGGCCTCGTAGAGCTCGCGCTGCCAATGACCGCTGTTGCCGGCGTCGAGGAGCTGCTGCGCGCGGTCGAGGCCGGCATCGAGGCCGAGTCCGTTCGCGTCGCTCGCCAGCCGTGCCTGCGCGATCAGGCGGCCGATGGCTTCTGCCGCACAGACCAGTCGTGAACCGGGGAGGTCGATGAACGTGGCGGCCGTGCCGAAGCGTGCGGCCCGCCAGGCGTTCTCGTCGATGAGTTCGCTCGCGACCGGCGGCGGCAGCTCCCCCGCATCGTCGAGTGCGGCGAGGTGCGCGATCGTTCCTGATGCGAGCGCTGCGAGCGCCAGGGTGTCGCGCACGTCGGGTTGTCCGTCGAACATGCGCAGCTCGATCGTGCCGTGGAGCACGTGCGGACGCGTGTTCCACCAGACCTGGCCGGTCGACATGACCGCACCGGTGTCGAGCAGCCAGCGCAGGTGGTCGAGGTAGCCGTCGAGCGTGCCGAAGATCGGGGCGACGTTCGCACGCGGGAAGGCACGCGAGAAGATGATCGAACGCGACGACGCGAAGCCGGTGTCGAGCCCGTCGAGGAACGGCGAGGAGCCGCTCAGCGCGAGCAGGTAGGGCGCGTAGTTGCGGAGCGCGTCGTGCACGCGGATGGCGCGATCGGCCCCGCGCACGCCCACGTGCACGTGCAGGCCGAAGGTGTTGTTGCGCTTCGCCACGAAGCGCATGCGCTCGACGAGCTGCTCGTAGTAGGGCAGCGGCACGGTGACCTGTTCGCGGTAGTCGGCCCACGGATGCGTACCGCTCGCGGCCATGAGCGCATTCGTCTTGCGCGCAGCGACCATCACGCGACGGCGGATGTCGGTGAGCTCCTCGACGGCACCACTCCAGGTCTCGCAGCGACCGGTGCGGAACTCGATCTCGCTGGCGAGCAGCTCGCCCGCCACCTCGCGCTCGAGCCCCTCGGCCTCGGCAGCGGCGCGCAGCTCCTCATACCTCGGACGCAGGTCGAGCGTCTCGGGATCGCAGATCGCGAACTCCTCCTCGATGCCGAGCGTGCCGTCGGTCGATGCCTCGAATCGCTCGCGTGTCGCGTCGAGCTCGGCGAGCTGGGCGGGGTCGACCGTGAAGGGGCGGGTCGCATCGTCTGCGGCGGGCGGTGGCGTCATTCGCGCGATCATACGGCACCAATCGCCGTCGCTCGTTCGAATCGGCGCAACAATCTGCCTCGGCTTCACGAAGGAACGGTAGGGACGCAACGACCTTCTGTGGGGACATGAACCGAGCTCGACTCATCACTATTGCTGGAATCGTCGTCTTCGCGACCGTTCTGATCGCTTTCGGACCAGCGCCCGAGAAGCCGGGGCACGACAACGTGCTGCGCCTCGCGGCCACGTCGCCGCCGGATTCGCTCGACTCCGCCGTGTCGTACATGGCGGCCTCGTGGAACCTGCAGGTCAACGTCTACAACGGCCTGCTGACGTACAAGAAGGTCGCGGGTCACGACGGCAACACGCTCGTGCCCGACATCGCCGAGGCGATGCCCGTCATGAGCGACGGCGGCAAGACGCTCACCTTCCACCTGCGCAAGGGAGTCATGTTCGGACCGCCGGCCAAGCGCGAGGTGCTGCCCTCCGACTTCAAGTACACCTTCGAGCGCAACGCGAAGATCCCGTCGCAGGGCTCCTTCTACTACTCGGTCGTCAACGGCTTCGACCAGGTCGCCAAGACCAAGAAGGGCTCGATCAGCGGCATCGACGCCGACGATCAGGCACGTACGCTCGTGTTCCACCTGAGCCGCCCGGATGCGACCTTCCTCAACGTGCTGGCCATGCCCTTCTCCTTCGTGGTGCCCAAGGGCCTGCCCCTCAAGGACATGTCGCAGGATGGGTTCTCCTCCGCCACCGGCCCGTACATGTTCACCGAGTACGATCCGTCGCGCCGCATCGTCATGAAGCGCAACCCCTCCTTCAAGGAGTGGACGAAGGATTCGCCCGACGGACACGTCGACGAGATCCAGATGCAGCTCGGCGTGAGCCAGGACAACGCGATCACGCTGTTCACGCAGGACAAGGTCGACGTGCCGCTCACCGGTATCCCGACCTCGAAGCTCCCGTGGATCATGAACAGCAAGGAGTGGCGCCCCTACCTGCACCTCGAGGAGACGACGCGCACGCCCTACATCTGGATGAACAACACGACCAAGCCCTTCGACAACGTCAAGGTGCGGCAGGCCGTCAACTGGGCGATCAACCGTCGCGCCCTGGTGAAGCTGGGCGGCGGCACGGGCGTGCCGAGTTCGACCATCCTTCCGCCCGCGATGCCGGGCTACACGGGCAAGAACCTCTACCCGAAGCAGGACCTCGCGAAGGCGAAGCAGCTCATGCAGGAGAGCGGCGCCGACATGAACCAGGAGATCACCATCTGGTGCACCTCGGTGGCACCGTCGCCCGACATGGCGTCCTACCTCCAGGCCCAGCTGAAGTCGGTCGGCTTCACCAAGACGCGTACGCGCTGCGTCGACTCCTCCGCCTACTACCAGGTGACCGGAGCCGTGGCGACGCACGCCCAGATCGGCTTCGCCAGCTGGGGCGCCGACTTCCCCGAGGGCTCCAACTTCATCGACGTGCTCTTCAACGGCAAGTACATCAACCCGGTGCAGCCCAACAACATGGCGCGCTACCGCGGCAAGGACAAGGAGATCGACGCCGCCAACCTGCTCATGGACTTCGACGCACGGGCCAAGGCGTGGGGCCAGCTCGACGAGGAGATCCAGGCCGATGCGCCGTGGGCGGCACTGTCGCACGGCATCGCTCGGGAGCTGGTCGGCAAGCGCGTGGGCGACTACGTCTACCACCCGGTCTACGAGATGCTCTACATGAAGGCCACGGTCGACGGCAGCGGCACGCCGAACGACAAGGAACACGAGCACGAGCCCAAGATGCCCGGCTCCGACGATGACAAGGGAGGTGACGATTCATGAGTGCAGCAGCAGGAGCACCCCGCGGCGCAGCACCGATGATCGGAACCGCACCCGGTTCACTCATCCGCGGTCGCCAGCAGCAGGAAGCCGTCGGCACGGCGATCGAGTCGCCGATGCAGAAGGCGTTCCGCAGCTACCGCGAGAACACGGTCGCCATGGTGGCCCTCGTCGGTCTGGTCGGCATCTTCCTCCTCGCGGCCTGCGCGCCGATCGTGGCCACGCACTGGGCGCACCGCGGTGCAACCCAGCAGAACCTCGCCGGGTACGTCGACATCAAGGGCAAGAAGACCGAGGTCGTCGACCTGCAGGGCATGCCCAACGTCGGGCCGGGCCTGCGCCGCAGCTACACGTTCGGTGCCGACGCACTCGGTCGCGACGTGTTCGTGCGAGCGCTCGTGGGCGCGTCGGTCTCACTGCGCGTCGGTGTGGGCGCGACCATGATCTGCATCGTCTTCGGCACCTTCCTGGGGCTCGTCCAGGGGTTCTACGGCGGGCGCGTCGACAAGGTGCTCTCGTACATCGTCGACGTCATGATCGCGTTCCCGTTCATGCTGTTCGCGATCGCCTTCAGCGCGGCCATCGCGGCGACCGGCAAGATCGGTCCGCTCAATGCGACCTCGATCATGGTGCCGCTGCTCATGCTCGGGTTCCTGAGCGCGTTCGGCTTCTCGCGCCTCATGCGTTCCAACACGCTCGAGCTCGCGGAGAAGGAGTACGTCGAGGCGGCGCGCGCCCTCGGCGGCGACGACAAGCGCATCATGTTCGTGCACGTGCTGCCACACCTCGTGCCGACGATCATCACCTACTCGGGCATCCTGCTCGCGGGCATGATCCTCGGTGAGGCCGGTCTCTCCTTCCTGGGCGTCGGCGTCGCGCCGCCCACGCCGAGCTGGGGCAACCTCATCTCCGACGGCCGGGCCTACTACTCCACTGCGTGGTGGATCGCCGGTGCCGGCGGCATCATGGTGATGGCCACCGTGCTCTGCGCCAACCTCGTGGGCGAAGGCCTCGAGGAAGCCCTCGACCCGAAGGGAAACCGCTGACATGGGTGGATTCCTCATCGTTCGCTCGTTCGACGGCATCATCAAGCTGTTCTTCGTGTCGGTCATCCTCTTCTTCGTGCTCGTCGTGCTGCCGCCCGGTGACCCGGCGCAGCGCTTCGGCGGCAAGATGCAGGACCCGGTCAAGATCGCCCAGGTCAAGAAGGACTTCTGCTTCGACAAGGGCAACGTGGGCGCCTACGGCTGCTTCATGAAGAAGACCCTGACCGGCAACTTCGAGTCACCCTCGCAGGGCAACATCAACATCGTGCCGGCCGCACTCAAGGCGATTCCGGTCACGTTCGGCCTCGCCGTGCTCGCCTCGATCATCTGGCTCGCGGCGGGCATCTTCGCCGGTGCCAAGGGCGCGCTCAAGGCAGGCTCCAAGCTCGACCGAGGCCTCATGGTCGCGGCCCTCATCGGCATCTCCTTCCCCACGGCGTGGCTCTCGCTCCTGCTGCTCATGGTCTTCACCGACAAGATCCCGATCTTCCCGGCCGGTGGCTACGTCAGCATCGGCTCCGACGGCCTGTTCAGCTGGTTCCACCACATGGTGCTGCCTGCACTCACCCTGGCCATCGTCAGCGCAGGTGTCTACACGCGACTGACACGCACGACCGTGCGCCAGAAGCTCCGCGAGGAGTACATCAAGACCGCGGAGGCCAAGGGCCTGCCGAGCAGGCACGTCTTCTTCAAGCACGTCATGCGCACCGCCATGATTCCGATCGTGGTGATGTTCGGCATGGACTTCGCCGGCCTGCTCGGCGGCGCCATCTTCACGGAGACGATCGTCGGCCTCCCCGGCCTCGGTGGCTTCGTGATGCGCGGCATGCAGGGCAGTGACTTCTCGATGCTGTTCGTCGGCGGCCTCATCGCCGCGACGTTCGTCATCGTGTCGAACACCCTCGTCGACCTGGTGCAGGCGATGCTCGACCCGAAGCTGCGCGCAGCCTGACCTGTCGTCAGCCGCGCTCGTGCGGGTCGCCGCCCGCGAGCATCCGCTGCAGCTCGGCCTCGGGGTCCTCGCCGCGGAACCTGACCACCAGCGAGATGGCGACCCCGACCACGATGCCAGCGACCGCGACGACCGCCACCGGGCCGTCGAGCAGCGCCGTCGCGGCGACCGCGACGGCGAACACCACCCAGTACACGGGAATGACTGCGTTGGAAAGCTTCATGTGGGGCACATGCCCGCTCCCGCGCGCATGATGCACCGGTCGTGCCGGGGCTCGGCTCAGGCGCTGCCCGGCTCCGCCATGAGCACGGCGACCTGCGCCGCGAGCTGGTCCCAACCCCAGGCGTTCGCCACGTTCTCGCGTGCGGCTGCGGCCTGGCGGGCGCGCTCGTCAGCCGAAAGGGCGAATCGCGTGAGCAGTGCATCCCGCAGCCCGGCGACCGCCCCGCCCGGTGCGTCGAGCGCGAACCTGATCGGCTCGACCCCCTGCTGCTCGATCACCGACGCGGCGTCGGCGAGGCCCGAGTGGTCGGCCACCACGGGCACGGCGCCACAGGCGGCGGCCTCCGCGGCGACCATGCCGAACGCCTCCGCCAGCTCGCTCGGCACGACGCTCACCTCGGCCAGGGGCCAGAGCATCGCCAGCACGTCGTGGTCGACGAGGCCGAGCCACGACACCCGCTCGACGATGCGCACGCGCGCAGCCGTCGCCAGCCATGAGTCGAAGGTGCCGGCCGCGCGCAGCTCCCCGAACCATGCAGTCAGGTGCGTGAGCTCGCCCGCGCCTTCGCCCGACAGCTCCCCCATACGCGCGGCCAGCGCATCGAGCGCCGCCGCGTCGCCGGCCTGCATGGCCATGAGGAGTGCATCGAGCCCGTCGCGCAGGGGACCGAACCCGGCGATTACGACATGCGCACCCGGGTTCGCGTCGAGCACCTCGGGAAGCGCCGCCAGCAGCAGCTGCACACCCTTCTGCGGAATCAACTTGCCGACGTAGACGATGACGCGCGCCTGCCCGGCGACGTCGATCGCGGAGACCTCGCGCGACGCGAACCGCTCGACGTGGCGCTCCTCGTAGGTGCCGGCGAGCCCGGCCAGCATCGGCAGGAGCGTGGCAGCGTTGTCGGCGCTTCCTCGGATCACCTCGACGTGCTGCTCGATCGCGAACGAGGTCTTCGGCGTGCGGCCCTGCGGTTGCTGCTTCGCGCGGT
>JAOPYW010000231.1 GCA_025964405.1 Thermoleophilia bacterium
GAGCAGGTGCTCGCCGACGACACGCTCGACGCGATCGTCATCGCAAGCCCGGTGCCGACGCACCACAAGCTCGGGCTGATGGCGCTCGAGGCCGGCAAGCACACCTTTATCGAGAAGCCGATCGCGCTGACGGCGGCGCACGCGCTCGAGCTGTGCGAGGCGGCCGACGCGCGCGACCTGCGGCTCATGGTCGGCCACCTGCTCGAGTACCACCCGGCCGTGCTCAAGATGCGCGACCTGATCGAGTCGGGGGAGCTGGGCGACGTGCTCTACGCCTACTCGAACCGGCTCAACCTCGGGCAGTTCCGGCGCGACGAGAACGCGCTCTGGTCGCTGGGCGTGCACGACGTGGCGACCCTCATGTTCCTGTTCGGCGACACCCCGGTCGAGGTCGGGGCGCGCGGCGAGAGCTACGTGCACGACGGCGTGGAAGACGTGGTGTTCGGCGACATGAAGTTCGCGGGCGGCACGATGGCGCACATCCACCTGAGCTGGCTCGACCCGCACAAGGTGCGGCGCCTGACGGTGGTCGGCTCGCAGCAGATGGCGGTCTTCGACGACATGGAGGCCGAGCGCAAGCTGACGATCTACGACAAGGGCTTCTCGCGGCAGGGCGCGACCGAGGGCTCGGGCAACTGGGGCGAGTACATCGCCAAGCGCGAGGGCGACATCTACATCCCGCGCCTGCCCGCAGCCGAACCGCTGCGCATCGAGGTGGAGCACTTCCTGGAGAACATCCAGAACGGCACGACGCCCCGCTCCGACGGGCGTGACGGGCTCAACGTGGTGCGCGTGCTCGAGGGCATGCAGCAGTCGCTCGAGAACCATGGTGCACCGGTGCAGCTCGAGGCACCGGCCGGCGTGTAGGTCAAATGGTCGGAATTCCTGATTGCTCGGTCACCCAGACGGGCTAGTCATATTCCAGAAGGGTGATCAAGGTCCTCCGAATTTCGCCGATGAGGGAGGGTGCTCAACGCTTCCCTTCGCATCCGCAGGATCTGCGCCCTCATGGTGTCCCTCACGGCCGTGCTGGCGACCTTCGGCGTCGCCGGAGCGGCCGCTGCAGCGCCGCAGGGCACGCTGCTCAGCGAACTCGGGGCCGGTGCCGGCTTCGTGGCCGAGGAGCAGGCGTCGCCCGACGCCACGACCTACGCACTCGCCGTGCAGTCGAACGGCTCCATCGTCACCGGTGAGGCCGACGCCGCACAGCCCTACGCGCAGCTGACGCGCCGCACGCCGGATGGCGCGCTCGACACGAGCTTCGGCGGTACGGGCATCGTGACCGTCGACCTCGGCCCGGCGCTGCCGGCCGCGGTGCAGTCGATCGCCTTCGACTCGCAGGACCGCATCATCGCGGCGGGATCGATCGACCGCGGCGGCGCGACCGGGCGCAACGCGTTCGTCATCCGCCTCACCCCGGCAGGGGCCCTCGACCCGACGTTCGGCGTCGGAGGCGTAGCCGAGACGGAGGCGTGCGGCAACATGGACGACGCGGCGCTCGCGGTCACCGTGCTCGCCGACGACAGCATCGTCGTGGGTGGCTACGCGGCCTCGGCCTGCGTCGGGCCCTCCGAGGTGCTCGTCTACAAGCTCACGCCCGCCGGCGCGCTCGACGCGAGCTTCGGCACCGCGGGCATCGTCGACGCGTTCGCGATCGTCGACATCGACAGCCGCGTCGTGTCGATCCGCGTGCAGCCCGACGGCCGCCTGGTCGTCGCCGGCAACTCGAGCACCGCGACCGACGCATTCGCGGCGCGCCTCGAGACCGACGGCAGCTACGACACCTCGTTCGGTGGTCTGGGGCTGGGCATCGCGCCGCTGCCGAACATCGAGACCGTGGCTGACGTCGACCTGCGTCCCGACGGCACCATGCTGGTGGCGGGAGTGGGTTCCGCGGGAAGCGGCGGCAACTCCGTGCGCCTGCTCGACGACGGCACGCTCGACACTGCCTACGGCGCGGGCGGCGTGGCCGAGACCCCGTTCGACGGCGTGCACATGATCACGAGCTCCGGCCCGTTCGGCGCGCTCGGGTCGACCGTGCTGAGCGACGGCTCGATGCTGCTCTGCGGCGCGATCAACGATTCCGGTACGACCACTGCGGGCGACCCGGGCGTCGTGCGCTTCACCCCCGAGGGCAACTTCGACACGAGCTTCGGCGTGGGCGGCTACGCCAGCGTGCACCTCGCGACCTGGGACGCCGCACCGGAGTTCGTGGGCGACTGCACGACCGATGACGCCACGGGCCGCATCATGCTGGCCGGTGGCACGGCCAACGGCACCTCCGGTTCGTACCACACGATTCCGTACCTGCTCGGCTTCGCCGTGCAGACCGACTTCATCCTGCCCGTCGCGACCGCCGACGTGACCGTCGGCGACGGCGACATCACGTTCGCCGTGCACGCCTCCGACGTCGGCAGCGGCCTCGCCGACGAAGACGGCGCCTACTCGTTCGACGGCGGCGCCACGTGGCAGGTCGCGTCGACCCTCCGTATCGACGACGTGCTCCCCGGCAGCAGCCGCTCGGCCACCGTGGTGGTGCGCGACCGCGCCGACAACCGCTCGACCGCGATCCCGCTGAGTGGCACCGTCGCGCCCGACACGACCGTTCCGGCCGCGACGGTCACGACCAGCTCCGACTACCGCTCGATCCGGTTCGACGTCACCGCGAGCGACGCACGCCCCGGCCTCGACGCTGCCGCCTACTCCTACGACGGGGGCTCGACCTGGGTCACGACGAGCTCGCTCGTGCGCACGGGCCTCACGCCGAAGACCCGCTACGACCAGGACGTGCTCGTGCGCGACCTCGTCGGCAACCAGACGCACCTCGTCGCCTCCGCGTCGACGCTCGAGGACGGGCTCCCGGTCGTGCGCAAGGATGCCACCGCCCGCCTGCCGCGCGGCCTCACGACGCGCACCGGCAAGGTGTTCCGCGTCGACAACAAGTCGGGTGCCATCCGCACGCTGACCGCGAGCTTCAACGGAACCACGGTCAACCTCGTCGACGGGCTCCTCGACCTGCGTCGCCTGCCCGAGGGCCACGGCCTGCTGACGGTGCGCGCGGTGGACGAGGACGGCGACGTCGGCCTGCTGCGCCTCGCGGTTCGCATCGATCGCACCGCCCCGACCGTGGCTTCGCTCAACGGCTCCTACGCGCTTGGTCCGGTGCTCACGCTCCAGGCGAAGGACAACGTCTCGGGCGTCGCGCGGCGCACGGTGCGCGTACGGCTCCCCAATCGACTCGGCAAGGTGTCGGTCGTCGCACGCGTCGCCGACCGCGACGGCAACAAGGCCGTTCGTCGGCTGACGGTGACGCGCCGGCTCGCGCTGGCCGACCAGCGCCTCAACTTCGGGCTCGTGGTCACGACCTTCGCCGGCGCGCACGTGGCGAGCTCGGTCGAGACGATCCGCGCGTCGTTCCGCTTCACCGGGATGCAGCCGCCGTGGTACGCCAAGAGCGACCTGCAGACACCCTACGTCGTCGAAGCGCAGTGGCGCCTCGAGCGCGTCGGGTGCCTCACACCGGGCACGTACCGGGCCGGTTCGCTCGACCTCCCGACGATCCGCGGCGTGCAGCGCTACCAGCGGGCCAACCACCTGCCGGTGCTCGGCACGATCGGGCCGCGCACGCGCGCCGCGCTCGACCACGACCTGGTCGCCGGGCTGCCGCGCAGCTGCCGCTAGCGCGAGCGGCTCAGCCGGCGCTGCCGGCGAGCACGATCACCGACGTGGTGTCAGCCACCGGCACGTGCGCCGACTTGGGCGGGTTGACGGTGACGCCGTCGCTCGTGGCGCTTGACGGCACCATGAACCCGAACGCCGACTCGCCGCGCTCGCGTGCCTCGCGCACGATCGTGCGGTATTCGACGGTAGCTTCGGCGGTGCCGCCGGTTGGCAGGAACGCCGACAGCGGCCGCATCGTGATCTCGACGTCCTCCGCATCGAGCAGCTCGTCGAACACCGTCGACAGCTCCCCGTTCTCGGCCAGCTGCGCCAGGAGCAGCGATGTCAGTCGCTCGCTCACCACGAAGTCGTCGGGGTTCGCCACGCGGCCGAGCTGCACGCTGCGTGAGTCGAGCAGCTCCGCCACGATGCTCGCCTTGGCGTTGCGGTGCGCGGGATCGGTGAGCACGCGGCGCACCTGCACGAGGGTGAGCAGGGTGCGCGCATCGGCGTCGGGGATCTCCATCGCGTCGCGGTAGGAGAGCAGCATGACGCGCTCGTAGGTGTGCGCGTCGAGTGCTGATCGCAGCACGTCGATGTCAGCCGTGTCGGCCTCGATCACGTTGAAGGTCACCTCCGAACCGACGGGCAGGTCGTGCGCCGCGATCGTCGCGAGGGTGGGGTCGAGCACGATGTCGACCTGTGAGCCGGCGGTCGCGGCCTTCGCGAGCTGGCGCAGCACGTGCGGCACGTGGTCGTTCCAGCCGATCGCGAGGATGTGGTCGGCGGGAAGGGCAGCCGGAGCGCCGAGCGCA
>JAOPYW010000233.1 GCA_025964405.1 Thermoleophilia bacterium
GGCCGAGCTCGATCCGATGGAGTCGCAGCTCGAGGCCGCGGCAGCCGGCATGTCGATGGGTGCCGTGCCGCCGAGCGCCGGCGCGCAGGCAGCCGGCGCGCTCATCTCCGCCTGACTCCTCGGCCAGCTCCCGTCTCGGTGAGTTCCGGTTTCGGTGAGTTCCGGTTTCGACCAGTTCCCGTTCCCAGGGCGTCGTCCTGTGTGACGTGAGCTGCACATTGGTGCACCCACGTCAGCGGCTTGCGAGATCGCGGCTGCCCGCCGCCGTCGCATCGACCTCGCGACCCATCTCGCCGGGAGGACCCGCCTACGCGCGGAGCGCGCGCTCGAGGTCGGCCCGCGGGTACGGGCCGCCATGCGAGGCGAGCACCCAGTCGATCGGCAGGTCGAGCAGGGGGAGCAGTCCCTCCTTGATCGTGGCTGCCGGCACGCCCTTGTCGGCCCAGCTCTCCGGGAACTCGAGGCCGCTCCCGCGATCGATCAACGTGTCTCCCACGACGATCACCCGCGCATCGCGCACCCAGAGCACGAGGTCGTTGGCCTCCATGCCGGCTCGCGCCTCGATGCCCGCAACCGGCTCGTCGCCCGCGCGGAACACGTCTCCGGCCGGCTCGTTCGGGTCTCCCTCGTCGAGGGGCGGCAGGAAGATCGGCACGCCGTGCGCCGGCCCCCACTCCTCCGCGTCGCGATGGTGCCACGGCGACGTCAGCACGATCGTGGTGTCGCGTTCGCCCGCGAGCCGCTCGAGCTGCTCGGGGATGCCGAGCGGATCGAAGAGCACGAGTCGGGCGCCGTCGTCGTAGGCGAACGAGGAGACGAGCCGTGGCCAGTCCGCTCCCTCACGCCACGCGGGATGATCGGAGGTCCAGTGCCAGATGCCGTCGCGAACCTGCTGCATGCCCCGCGTCTACCCGCACGCACGAGCAGCGCACCCACTCGCGACGCCTACGAGACCGGCGCCCCCTGCAGCACCACGAGCGCCTGCGCCACGCGGTCGGCCTCGTCACGCATGGCACGCACCGCACCCTCGCCGCGCTCCCACGCCGTCAGGTCGAGCACGGTCGACGCGAACATCTCGCCACCTCGACCCAGGTCACCCCGGTCGATCGCGACCGCCACGTGTTCCTCGAGCGCTGGCGTCACGTCGGCGAGCGTCACGATCGTCGGTTCACCGGTGAGGTTCGCGCTCGTCGCCGCGAGCGGCGGTAGGTCGTAGGCACCCACGGGCACGCGCAGGCCGATCGGGCCCGGCGCGCCGCCCGTCAGCCATGGCAGGCGCCCCTCGGGATTGTCGACGATGAGCGTCCACGGGCCCGGCAGCAGCGCCGAGACGGCCCACGATGCACGGGCGCTCAGTTCGGGGAACTCGGTTCGCAGCGCCGCCACGGTCGCGAACACGACCGCCGTCTGCTGGCTCGTCGGTCGCCCCTTCGCGGCGTAGAGCGCAGCAACGGCATCCGCATCGGTGGCGATCGCCGCCAGGCCGTAGACGGTGTCGGTCGGCACGATCACGAGCTGGCCGCCCTCGAGCGCCTTGCGCACGTAGCCGAGCTCCGCGCTCTCGCGCTTCGGATCCTTCACGACGAGCATGTCACCCTCCCTGGGTGGGCCGGTAGCCGATGACCACGCGGTCGATGCCCGCCAGGTCGTCGACGCCGTAGACGTGCGCGAGGCCCGCCCGTTCGAACGCGTCGATCACCTGGTGGCGTTGTCCGCTGCCGTGCTCGACGGCGAGCAGCCCGCCCGGTTCGAGGAGCTGTGCTGCCTGCTGCGCGATGCTCGAGTAGATCGCCGCCACGCCACCGTCGGGCACGAACAGTGCGACGTGCGGTTCGTGGTCGATGACGCGTTGCTCGAGGCCGTCGGCATCGGCGCCCTCGACGTAGGGCGGGTTCGCGGTAACCACCGCGAACGGTGCGTGCGCCTCGGCCGGATGCAGCAGGTCGCCGCTGGCGAGCGTGACCGACGGCGCGAGCCGCGCGGCGTTCGCGCGCGCGACCTCGAGCGCATCCTCGGAGATGTCGGTGCAGGTGACGTCGGTCGTCGGCGACGACGCGGCGATGGAGATGCCGACGCAGCCCGACCCCGTGCACGTGTCGACCACCGCGGGCGCGCCGACGTGGTGGTCCTCGGCGGCGCGCTGCGCGAGGTGCGACAGCGCGAGCTCGACGAGCAGCTCGGTCTCGGGGCGCGGCACGAGCACGCGGCTGTCGACCTCGAACTCGCGGCCATAGAACCACGCCGTGCCGAGCAGGTAGGCGATCGGCTCGCCCGTCAGGCGGCGCAGCACGAGCTCCTCGATCTCGGCGGCCTGCGCCTCGGTGGGCACGGTGTCATCCTTGGTGCGCAGGCCCACGCGATCGAGCCCGGTGACGTGACCGACGATCAGCTCGGAGTCGATCTGCGGCGAGTCGCTCGCGAGCTCGCTGGTGCGGAACCGGGCCGCGACCTCGCGCAGCAGGACCTTCACGGGAAGCTGGCGCACGGCGTCAGGCAACGTGACCGTCTCCCCCGAAGCGGTCGGCCAGTCGCGCGCGCAGCTCCTCGGCCCTGAGACCGTCGATGAGGGGCTCGAGGCCTCCCTGCAGGATCTTGTCGAGCTGGTAGAGCGTGAGCCCGATGCGATGGTCGGTGACGCGGCTCTCGGCGTAGTTGTAGGTGCGGATCTTCTCGGCCCGGTCGCCGGTGCCGATCGCGGAGCGGCGCTGCTCGCCGAGTTCGGCGTCGCGCTCGGCCACCTGCGCCTCGTAGATGCGGGCGCGCAGCACGCGCATCGCGGCTTCCTTGTTCTGGATCTGCGACTTCTCGTTCTGGCACGACGCGACGATGCCGGTCGGGATGTGTGTCAGTCGCACCGCGGAGTCGGTGGTGTTGACCGACTGACCACCCGGGCCACCGGAGCGGTAGCGGTCGACGCGGATGTCGTTCATGTCGATGTGGAGGTCGATGTCGTCCATCTCGGGGCGCACGACGACCGAGGCGGTCGAGGTGTGGATGCGACCCTGCGTCTCGGTCTGTGGCACGCGCTGCACGCGGTGCACGCCGCTCTCCCACTTGAGGATCGAGTAGGCACCCTCGCCGGAGACTGAGAAGAACGCCTCGCGGTAGCCCCCCATGTCGCCGTCGGAGAGCTCGATCACCTCGACCTTGAGCTTGGCCGAGGTGGCGTACTTCATGTACATGTTCACGAGGTCGCCCACCCAGAGTGCGGCCTCGTCGCCACCGGCGCCGGCGCGGATCTCGAGGATGACGTTGCGGTGATCGTTCGGGTCGGGCTCGATCATCGACAGGCGGAGCTGCTCCTCGAGCGCCGGGAGCTCCTCCTCCGCGGCCTCGCGCTGGGCCTTGGCCATGTCGCGGATCTCGACCTCGTCGTCGCCGAGCAGCTCGGCGGCCTCGACCAGCTCCGCCTGCAGGGTGCGCCAGCGGTCGGCCAGCTCATGCGCATCCTTGAGCCGCTTGTGCTCACGGGTCACCTCGACGGCGCGCTTCTGGTCGTTGAAGAGGTCAGGGTCTGACAGCTGACGCTCGACTTCCTGGAAGGAGCGTTCGATTTCTTCGACGAGGGGTTCCACGGAGTCGATCATAGCTGCCGGACGGGCCGCCTCCGAAGGGGCTGGAACACCTGCGCGCCCGACCACGACAATCTGGCGGGGGGATTTCTTGATCGATGGCGCACACATGCAGCGGTTGCTGGGCGCGTTGCCCGACGTGCTGCGCCCGAGCTGGCTCGAGGCGACGTGGAGCGGTGTGCATGGCTCGGCCGGGATGGCGGCGCGCACCGAGGCTCGCGCGACGATCACCCTGACCGGCGGTGGAATCTCCGGCCGGTCTGAAGTGGCGGGGGCCGTCGAACGAATCCGTGCCGATGACGGGCGTCTCGTGCGGGCTGGTCGATTCCTCGTGCATCAGTTCGTTGGCGAGGAGGCCGGAGCCACCGCACACCTCGACAGCTTCGCGCTCGACGAGTCGGCCCGCGGGACCGGCTACGCGAGTGAACTGCATGGGCAGGCCTTCACGCGCTACGCCGAGGCAGGCGTGGGGAGCGTCAGCCTCGACGCGATCGATGTCGGCACCTACGCTTGGCCACGCCAGGGATACGAACTCCTCGGTACGCCACCGGAGCGAGGTCGCAGGCTCGCGGCGATGGTCGACGACGCGCGCGGCCGCTACCTGGACGACGCGACCTACGCGGCCCTCGCACCTCGTCTCGTGCGAGGCGACGAGGTAGGGCTTGGTTCCCTGACGTCCATCGGCGAGTTCGCGACGGTGCCCGGCGCCAAGGAGTACCTGCTGCGCACGTCAAGCCTGTCGCTGTCGAAGACGCTCGAGCCCGCTGCCCCGTGGTGGGCGCCCCTCGGCGGCGCCGCGCCTGCACGCGACGCTGCGGCGATGGCGCGGCGGGTCAGCGCCGAGCTGCCGCCGGCGTTCCGCCCCGACGGTGCGGCCGCCGCCCTCGCGCCCCAGCTCGACGCGACCCGCGGCGCGGTGCTGCTCGACACGGGTCGCGAAGTCTCGACGACCCTCACGCTCGGGGCCGGCGACACGTTCGAGTCACTGACGACTTCCGTGCCGGTCAGAACCTCGGCCGGCCCGGCATCATGGACGCTCCATCTCGGAAGCGACGGGGCAGTGCGGAGCAATCCCCCGACCTGATCACACGGCTGCGGCCTCCCGGGCGCCCGCGCTCGCCGGTCAGAGACGGCCGACACCGGGCATACACCCTCCATGCACGCGCGCACACGCACGAGCGAGACCCCGCGAGCCAGCGCCTGATGCGTCGGGCCGCTCGGTTCGTCACGGTCACCCTGCGCGTCGTGCTCTACGGCACGCTGCTGAGCGTCGGCGTCGGAGCCGGGCTCGTCACGTCGGCCTTCCCGCAGCTCCACGCCCTCGAGACCCGCGCCGAGACCCGCGAGAACCCCGGCGTCGTCTTCGCCCGTGACAACCGCACCGTGCTCCGCAAGCTGCGCGCCCCGACCTCCCGCACCTACCTGCGCGAGGACCAGGTGCCGCGCGTGCTGTCGCAGGCCGTCGTCGCCGCCGAGGACCGCCGCTTCTACGAGCACGGCGGCATCGACCCCCGCGGGCTCATCCGCGCCCTCGCCGCCGACGTGCGCGCCCGCAGCGCGGTGCAGGGCGGCTCGACGATCACGCAGCAGCTCGTCAAGAACGCGTACGTCGGCCCGAGCCGCTCGGCCGGTCGCAAGACGCGCGAGGCCGCGCTCGCGATCGCGCTCGAGACGCGCTGGAGCAAGCAACGCATCCTGACGGCGTACGTCAACACGGCCTACTTCGGCGACGGCTACTACGGCGTCTACGACGCGTCGCTCGGTTACTTCGGCGTGCCGGTCAAGCGCCTGCGCGTCGACCAGGCCGCGCTGCTCGCATCGCTCCTCAGGGCCCCTGAGGGCAACAGCCCGTCGACCTCGCCCGACAATGCGCGCCGCGCCCGCGACCGCGTGCTGACCAACCTCGTCGAGACCGGCGACATCACCCGCGCCGCCGCCGACTTCGCGCGCACGCGACCGCTTCCGTCGAAGGCCCAGCTCGCCCGGCGTCGCAGCTTCGCAGCGAAGGAGCTCGCGCCGCAGTTCACCGACGCGGTCGTCACGCGCCTCATCGAGCACTACGGCGTGCGGCGGGCGACGAGTGGTGGCCTCCGTGTGCGCACGACGCTCGACGCCCGACTGCAGCGCGCCGGAACCCAGGCCGTGCAACAGGCGGCCGAGCTCGGGCTCGACGCGGCACTCGTGGCGGTCGACGTGCAGTCGGGCGAGGTACGGGCGATGGTCAACGGGGGGAGCTCGGCGCGCAGCGCGTTCAACGTCGCACTGGACGGCCATCGTCAGCCGGGCTCCGCGTTCAAGCCGTTCATGCTGACCGCGGCCTACGAGCAGGGCGCCACGCCGAAGACACGGGTCGAGAGCGCGCCGTTCAGCCAGCAGTTCGACGGCACCGAGTTCACGGTCAAGAACGACGGCGGCTACTCGGGCCTCACGACGATCGAGCGTGCGACCTGGAAGAGCGACAACACGGTGTATGCGCGACTGCAGGAGAAGTACGGCATCCAGGCCGCGATCGATGCGGCGCGCGCGGCGGGCGTGCAGTCGAACATCGATCCGGTGCCGGCAACCGTACTGG
>JAOPYW010000263.1 GCA_025964405.1 Thermoleophilia bacterium
CGGACCATGTTCCGGGTCGGGCTCGGTGGTGAAACGGCGGGCGTCGTGGAGCAACGCGAACAGGAACAGCACGCGCCCACTCACGAGCCGATCGCCCCGCCGGATCTCGATGCCGGTGCGCGCCACGGCGCGCCAGTGCTGCTCGCCATGGGTCGGCGAATCAGCGAGCGGGGCGTCCGTTCGTGCTGCGCGCACGAGGCGCTCGAGGTCGGGAATGAATGCGGCCATGCGGGAATCGTACCCGTTCGACCTGCGCGCACGGCGTCCGAGGGCCCGGGCACCGTGCCCCGGGCCGGGGGGTCAGTGCGTCGCGGCAGGCGCGTTGCCCGCGCGGAAGCTGTCGTCGAGCAACCGCCTCGGCGCGCGGTCGATGACCTGCACGACCTCCTCCGACAGGTCGCCAGCCCGCACGTGCAGGAGCTGGCCCGGCTGCAGCGCGCGCCAACCCGCCGATGCATCGAGTGGTTCGCTCGCCACGACGGTCGCGGGAACCCCGCCGCGGCCCGCGCCCAGCTCCCCCGCCCCCAGGCGCCGTACGCCGTCGACCGCCTGCGAGCCGCCGCCCACGTGGTTCCAGAAGAGCGTGCGCATGTGCGGATACCGCAGTGCGTAGAGGTCGTCGGGCGTTGCGAGCACCATGTTGATGGCGGTCATCGGCGTGTTGTCAGAGAGCCATCCGACCGTGCGCCGGATGCCCTGCTCGACGTCGCCGTCGGCCTCGTCGATGTGGCGCGTGAGCAGTGCCCCGTAGCGCTCGGAATCGGTGTTGCCGTGCACGAGTCGCTCGTAGTCGCCCAGCGCATCCTCGACGCGGTGGATCTCGCCGATCGACCCGTTCTGCGCGAAGAGGCGCCCCTGCATCTCGAACGGATGGCTGTCCATGAGCCCGGGCGCGGAGACCGTCGCATCGCGCACGTGGGCGACGAGCGTGGGCGACTGGGTGAGCCACGGCTGGCGGCCGAAGGCAAGGTCATCGGGTGCCGCGAGCGCCGACTTCTCGAGCCGGATGGCGCCGTCGACGAACCCGCCGACGCCCGTGCCGTGCGGATTCGTGCGCCCGAGCTCGCGCATGCTGTTGCTCGCCGAGAGCAGCCAGTGCTCCGCAGACGCACCGGCTCCGGCCATGCCGAACAGTCGACACACGATGTCAGCTCCCCCCTGTGATGCGGGCGTGGCAGTGCACGCGGCGCATCGATTCCCCTACCGGAGTGTCGAGGCGCGGGCGTACTGCGTTGCAGCGCGGCCGTTTCCGGGCGGCGCGGCCCGGTAGGCTGGTGGCATGTCAAAGCGCCAGCCTCCCCGCCGCAAGTCGGGCTCACGTCCCACCAACCGCACCCACCGTCCGAAGAGCCAGGGGCCGTCGAAGCCGCAGCTCGCGGCGAAGCTCGTGGTCGCGGTGGCCGACGAGATCGATCGTGGGGAGCCGCTCCGCGCGGAGATCGCGGCGTCGCTGCTGGCGGCGGATGCCTACCCGCACCACTGGGCCGACCCGGAGTCGATCCGGCCGGCGACGGCGATCCTGTCGCTGCTGCAGCACCTGCGCGACCCGCAGCTGCTCAACGAGGGCTTCGCGTTGGCCGTGGCGCTCAAGTCGCTCGATCCCGAGGATGACGACGTCGTCGCGACGGCCGACGAGACGACGAAGAAGCTGCGCTTCCTGGGCGGGCGCGGGCCGAGCTGGAGCGGCAACGAGATCGGCGAGCCCGACTACGTGGGCGCGTGGCGCATCCGCGACCTGTGGGGCGACCAGGAGACGGTCTACCTCGGCTTCCGCTACGGCGACGACGTGCCGGTGCACACGGTCGCGTTCGTGATCGACCGGGTCGACGGCGGCGGCGAGCTGGTGGATGCGTTCGTGGCGGGCACCGAGCGGGAGCTGCGCGATGCGTGGGAGAAGGAGCAGGCGGAGAATCCCGACGCCGACCTCATGACGTTCGAGGAGCTGTCGCTGGATGCCGCGGGCGTGCTGCTGCTGGATGGCCTCGAGGGGGTCGACGAGACCTACGGCGAGCAGATCAGCGAGGACGGGCTCGACACGCTCGGCCTGCTCGAGAGCCGGGCGCGCCTCATCTTCCCCGACGTCGATGCGGAGGGCTGGGACGAGCGCACCGAGTCGCCGTACACCTCGGAGCTCGACGACCTCGATTCGTGGAAGGCCGTGGCGACGCGCTTCACGAGTTCGCCCGAGTACGCGGCGGCGCAGGCTGCGGCGCGCGCGGGCGACGCGGCGGGACCCGACGGCGTGGCCGAGGCGGCGCCCTCGCAACTCGCGGCCGATCGCATCGCGAAGTACGCCTACGACCGCGGGCTCGGCGGTGTCGCGCGCATCTCGCCGAACGTCGCGGCTGCACAGCTGCTCGACGCACTGCCGGGCATCGAGCTGACGGGCGACCAGGTCGTGGAGCTGGCGTCGAGCGGGCCGGCGACGGTGCGTGCGTGGACCCGGTTCACGAGCCGCCTGCTCGACCTGCCCCCCCGCGCGCTCGAGGTGTCACTCAAGGTGCTCGCCGAGGCCGAGGAGGATTTCGCGGAGCTGCTCGCGAACCCGCCGCTGCCGTCGCTGGGCGAGCGCCTCGTCGACCTGATGGAGGCCGACGGCGTCGACCTGCTCGACGACGATGCCGCCCAGGCATGGATCACCGAGTTCGAGTCGCTCGACCAGCACGCCCGCGAACTCCGCACCGGCCCCGTGTCACTCGACCCGAGCGACCCGCGGGGCGAGTAGCCGGAGGGCCGGGCGCGGCGCCGGCCGGCCGGCGGGTGCCGAGCTGGCAAGTTTTCCCCCTTCTTTGTGACGTGAGCTGCACATAGGTGCACTGATGTCACGGTCTTGTTGAGTTGCGCCCCGGGGGTGCTCGCGCAACGACACGATTTCGTGACAGACCGCGCGCATCCTGTGACGCTCGCTTCGCGAGATTGGTTGCATGACTGATGCCACCGATCGATACCTGCAGCTACGCGACGCAGCGGGGTGCCACCATGGCGCACTCCACGTGTGCGAGCTGGCTCGGCTCGGCTTCAACTCCAGTGCCATCGCACATGCCGTCGAGCGAGGTCGCCTGACCCGGGTGTACCCCGAGGTCTACGCCGTTGGCCATGGCGCACTCGGAGTGTCCGGCTGGCACCGGGCAGCCGTGCTTCGCGCTGGTCCCGGCTCCGCGATCGGCCATCACACAGCCGGCGTCGAGTGGGAGATGTCGCGATTCCCTGCAGGCTCCGTGCACGTGGTGACACCACGCCAGGTGCGCCCGACGCCGGGCCTCACGCTCCATCGGAGCAGCTCGCTGTCAGTGGAACACATCACCGCCATCGAAGGCGTTCCGTACACCTCCCGCGCGCGCACGATCGTCGACCTCGGAACTGCACTCACGGCGCCGCAGCTGGCGAACGTGCTGTACCGAGCTGCCTACCACCAACCGGGCATCGGCGAGGCGGTGCACCAACTTCTCGCAGCACTGCCACGCGTGCCTGGTCGGGCGACCGTCGTTCGGGCGCTCGCACTGCACGACGCTGGCAGCGCCGGCACGAGGAGCATGCTGGAAGATCGCTTCCTCCAGCTCCTCCAACGTGCACGCATACGCTTGGGTGAACACAACGTCAGCGCCGGGGTCGGCGAGCTCGCCTTCGAGGTCGATCACATCTGGCGCGCTGCCCTGCTCGTGGTGGAGGTCGATGGGTTCGGACACCGCCGGATGCGCGCGTCGCGCATCGATGCCGAGCGCACGGCGGCGCTCGAAGCGCACGGGTTCATGCTGCTTCGGTTCACGGCACGCGACATTCGAACGCGCCCCATGTGGGTGACGACGAAGATCAGGCGTGCGCTCGATGCCCGGCGCAACCGGCGTCGGCGGCTCGCGCACTCAGCAAGTCACTGACATCAGTGCACCTATGTGCAGCTGATGTCACTCGCGACGAGTGAAACTGCCAGGCGGATGGGTGGGCGGGCGGGCGGTGGGCGGGCGGGCGACTAGGCCGGCACGCCGATGCCTGCCAGCTCAGCCAGCAGTTCGAACGACCGCAGGCGATCGGCCTGACTCGGAGCCATCGCGGTCGCCATGAGCTCGGTCGCGCCCGTCTCGGCCAGGAGCTCCGTCAGGCGTGCGTGCACCATCTCGGGGGTGCCGACCGCCTGCTGCGCGAGCGTTCCATCCGCCCAGGCGCGCTCCTCGGGTGACCAGTCGTAGGCGTCGACCTGCTCCTGCGTGAACATCCGGTCGGGGCGCCGCCCCTGCCTGATGCGCAGGAACATGAGCGCGAACGCGTCGCCGATGCGGCGCGCCTGCTCCTCCGTGTCAGCCACGATCGTCTGCACGGTGATCATCCCGTGGGGTTCGGGGAGCGCGGCGCGCGCGCTTCCGTCGAAATGGATGCCCGGCGTGGTCGTCGGCCAGAACAACTCGCGGTATGCGTGCAGCGAGCCCACGGTCGCACCGGGCGAGAAGTGATGCGCCGTCGCGAACGGCAGGCCGAGCAGCGCCGCGAGCTGTGCGCTCGAACCCGACGACCCGAGCAGCCAGACGTCAGGTCGATACCCGCGGCCCGGCGTGGCCTGGATCGTCAGCGGGTTCGTGCCCGCGTCGTCGAAGAACCCGAACAGCTCCTCGAGCAGCTCCGGCAGGTCGGGATTGCCGAGGTGACGCCGCAGCGCCTGCGACGTGCGCGGGTCGCTGCCCGGCGCGCGCCCGATGCCCAGGTCGACGCGTCCCGGATACAGCGCCTCGAGCGTGCCGAACCGCTCCGCCACCATCAGCGGCGCGTGGTTGGGGAGCATCACGCCACCCGACCCGACCCGCAGGCGTTCGGTCTGCGCGAGCACCGTCGCGATCAGGATCTCGGGGGCGCTGCTCGCGATACCCGGCATGTTGTGGTGCTCGGCGTACCAGACGCGCGTGTACCCCGACCGGTCGGCCAGCTGCGCCAGTTCGAGCGCCGCCCGCAGCGCGTCAGTCGGTGTCGACCCACTGACGACGGGCGCCACGTCGAGGATGGAGATGGGCACATGAAGTGGGGCGAGTTCGCTCATCAGGACCTGCATTCAAGTTCGTACTGGGCAAACGCGTGACGTGAGTGCACCCATGTGCAGTTCACGTCACGCGCCACGCCTGAAACGTGCCACCGACGCCAGACGCGCGTCGGCCGCGCGGCCCGGCCAGCGGCCCGCCGCCGCCATCAGCCGTTCGCGGCCAGCGACGCGTCGTTGATGCGCTCGAACTGCTCGGGCGAGAGGTCGATGTCAGCCGCGCCGAGGTTCTCCTCGAGGTGCGCGATCGAGCCCGTGCCCGGGATCGGCAGCATCACGGGCGACCGGGCGAGCAGCCACGCGAGCGCGACCTGGCTCGTCGTCGCGCCCAGCTCCCCCGCGACGTCGGCGACGACACTGCCCTGCGCGTCGAGGTCGCCCGCACTCAGCGGGAACCACGGGATGAAGCCGATGTTGTTCGCCTCGCAGAAGTCGAGCACGTCCTCGCTGTGGCGGTCACCGAGGTTGAAGCGGTTCTGCACCGTGGCCACCGGCACGATCTCGAGCGCGCGCTGGATGTGCTCGACCGTCACGTTCGACAGCCCGATGTGGCGCACGAAGCCATCCTCGCGCAGCTCCTCGAACGCGCGGATCGTGTCTTCGTACGGCACCGCCGGGTCGGGCGTGTGCGACTGGTAGAGGTCGATGCGATGCAGGCCGAGCCGCTCGCGGCTCCCCTCGATCGCCTGCTTGATGTAGGCCGGGTCACCCTTCGGGTGCCACTCGTTCGGACCACTGCGCGTGAGGCCGGCCTTCGTCGCGATGACGAGGTCCTGCGGGTAGGGGAGCAGTGCTTCGGCGAGGAGCTCCTCGCTGACGTCGGGGCCGTACGAGTCGGCCGTGTCGATGAGCTGCACGCCGAGCTCGACCGCGCGCTTGACGACGGCGATGGCGGCGTCGTGGTCCTTCGGCGGACCCCAGATTCCGTCGCCGGTGATGCGCATCGCGCCGAAACCGAGGCGCCTGACCTCGAGGTCGCCACCGATGCTGAACGTCTCTGGATGTGTCTTGGTGTCGGCCATGCGTGCCTCCTGGCGTGCGGGTGATCGATCGAAAACGGTAGGGGTGTGGATGACCGGGCACGATAGCGGCAAACCGGTGGTGCGTGGCCGGGCCGGTGCAGCAAGCCGATCCACGCCCGGAAGCGCCCGATTTCGGCAGGAATCGACGCGCCCATGCATCGCTTCACCGCCTGCAGCGACGCTCGACATCCATGCGCTGGTCTACACTTCTCGACATGACGACCGCCAAGTCACGCCCAACTTCGGTACGCGATGTCGCAACGGCCTCCTGGGAGCGCCGCCGCGCCGCTGCGTGGAGCGATTACCTGCGTGTGCTCAACGAGCTCGAGCGAGCCGAGTACGAGCAGGGCGAGCAGAACGCGTGGGAGCAGCTCCAGCGCCGCCTGCGTCGCAACGACGAGCTGCTCGACGCAGCCGCCGCTCCCTCCGCCTAGACCGACGAGCCGCCGCCCTCCCGGGGGCGGCCCGCTTCGACGCGCGCGCGACCTCGTACGAATCCATGACTGTCGCGCTGATCCACGCCCCCATGCGAAATAGGTACCCATCTAGGTAGGTCCTACCGATGCGCCCGCAGGCGCCGCAGCGCATGCTCGACCGGTCGGCAGGGAGCCGGCGCGGACGAAAGGCAGATGATGCAGGAACCTGATGCGCCTCCGGCGCAGCGCAGCCATGCACCACCAAGGCGATCGTGGTTCAAGCCCACGGCGGAACCCGACGACATGACGTCGCGCCTCGTGCAGTGGGTCGACGAGAACGGATCCATCGTGCGGCTGATCAGCTCGAACACGCCGCCCGAGATGCTGGATGCGCCGCACGAGAACTGACCACGTACCCGGGCACCACGGCTTCGGCCGCCCGTGATACCAGTACCGAGCAGTGCATGAAGTGAGCGGCCGCGGATGTATCCCCGCGATCGCGCGAGACCACCGGACGCGGTGTGGGGGCCCTGCCTCACACCGCGTCCGCGTGTCTTCAGCCCTGGGCGAGCAGCACGATGCCGCCGATCGCGCAGGCCACGCCGACGAACTGCAGGCGTCCGATGCGATCACCGAGCACGACGGCCGCCAGCCCGCTCGTCACGGCCGGGTAGAGCGACGCGAGCACCGCCGCGACTTCGAGGCGCCCGAGCACGGTGGCGAGCGCGAAGCCCAGGTTCGCGCCGGAATCGAGTATGCCGATCAGCCCGAGCCCGGCAAGGGTGCGGGGAGCCATGCCGCGCAGCGGCCGTGTGCGCGTGGCGAGGAGCGCTGCGACGATCACGAGGCTGCCCCCGAGCCGTGCGCCGGCCGTCGCCGTCACGGCGCTGGCCGCCGAATCATCGGTCGCCCAGTCGAGCGCGACGAAGATGAGCGCGAATCCGACCGCCGCGCCCAGCGCCAGGAGCAGGGTGCGCGGGGCGAGGCGCGTCGGCGAGTTCGCACCGAGCGCGACGTCCTCCGTCGCACCCGCCACCCCCGGCGCGGTCGACGCGAGCACCACGCCCGCCACGGCGAGCACGAGCCCGAAGATCGCGAGCGCGCCCGGTGCATCGCCACGCAGCAGGCCCACGAGCACCGGCAGCGCGACCCCACTCGCGGCGATCGGCGGCACGAGCGCCATGGGTCCGATCGCGAGCGCGCTGTAGAACATCGCCAACGCGACGACGCCCGCGCAGCCGCCGAGTCCTGCGACTGCGAGCCGCTGCGCATCCAGCTCCACCGCACCTGCGGCCAGGAGTGATGCGACCGCGGCCACCAGCAGCGCGAGCGCCACGAACTGCGAACACGCGAGCACGCGGAGGGCACCGAACCGCTGGGTCGCGCGCCCGCCGAGGAAGTCGCTCGTGCCCCAGCTGAGGCTCGACATGAGGGCGAACAGGGCGCCCATCGTCGGCTAGGACGCCCCGTCGGCGCTGCCCGCGTCGCTGGCCGCGAGCGCCTCGACCGCCCGCACGCCCGCGTTGCGTTGCGCGCGCTCGCCCTTGCCGGCGGCCGCGGCCTCACGCACCGCGTGCTTGTAGGCACCCTTGCGCGCCTGGTAGCGCGCCAGGTCGTCGTACTCGGCGACGTCGCCGAGCGTGCCGTAGGGCATGACGTCGCCCTCCCAGCCCGTCAGCTGGTCGACACCGCAGCGCCGTGCGAGCACCGACGCCATGCTGAGCCACTTGTGCCCCTTGAGCCCGGGCACCTCGTCGAGCCGCGCACGGAAGTCGGCGAGGTCGGCGGCCTCCCACCAGAGGCATCCGGCGTCGCCGTCGTAGCGGTCGACCATCACCTGCATCGCCTGCTGCACGCGCTTGGCCATCGCCTTCGGGAACCGGTGCAGCGCGGGCTTCTCGGCGAAGGCCGTCTCGAGCGTCGCCAGCGGCAGCTCCGCCAAGGCGCGCGCGTCGATCGTGCCGACCCGCGCGCGCAGGTCGAGCCCGCCGCGGAACGCCTTCTGCACCGTGATCTGCTGGTCGAGGATGTAGCCGATGACGAACGCCGTCGGCTCCTCCGCGAGCAGCGCCGCTGCGGCTTCGTCGTCGGTCAGCCAGAGGTGCGTGGCCGTCGCTGCGGTGCGGTGGTGGGTGCGGGTCGCGTGCATGCGTCCAGCCTACCGGGGCGAGCGCCGGCTCGGCATGCGCGCCCCTAGGCTGCGAGGAGCTGCACCGCGCCCTGCAGCGGGGTGCCCAGCAGGTGCGCCGAACCGACCAGGGCCGTGCGCCCGAGCTGGATGGCGCCGGTCGCCGACGACGTCGCGGCGAGCGTGCCCGCGCCCGAACCCGCCTTGGGCAACACGGGCGCCGGCACGCGCCGACCCGCTGCGACGCCGCCGTTGCCGGCCTTGCGCTTCGTGCCGCGCCTGGGCTTCACGCCCGACGTCTTCGCCATCACCTGCGTGACCGTGGTCGCCAGCTTGGCGCCCGCGATCACGTCGGTCGGGAAGTGCACTCCGCCGTAGAGGCGCGAGTAGGCCACCTGCTCGGCCAGCCCGCGGAACTCAGCGGCTCGGTCGGGCATGAGGTACGCCATCACCTCGGCGCCGGCATAGGCCGCCGTCGTGTGCCCCGACGGGAACGACGGGTTGTTGCCCGGCTTGTCGATCGCGACGGTCAGCGTCTCGTCGACGATGAACGGTCGCTTGCGCGCCACCGACGACTTCGAGATCTGCGCCGCCTGGTTCGTGACCATGAGCGCGTCGTCGAGCAGCTTGACGGCCGCGCGCGCCTGCGCTGGACCGACCTTCGAGGTGTAGTCCATGAGGATGTCGCGCCAGACCTCCTCCATGCCCGAGCCGGCCCAGAACTTCGACGCGGCGATGCCGTCGGCCGTGCGCGCCGCCTCGATCGCGTGCAGCACCGCGAGGTCGGGCGCGTCGTCCTTCGGCGGGTAGCCGAGCTTCATCACGGCCCAGGCCGCGACCATCGTGCGCTCGGCCTTCGAATGCGTCTTGAGGAACTCGCTCGCACTCTCGGCGCCCAGCTGCTCCGACGCGGCGAGCTGACCGACGAGCTCCTTGGGGATGTCGTAGGTCGCGATCGCCGACAGGGCGGGCGGTGCTGCTGCCACGGCGGGCAGCACGGCGGCACGGTGAGCGATGGCAGTCATGCCTGTGTTTCCTCACGGTTCAGGGGAGCGGTGCGCGCCACGGAGCCTACGTGGCCCACCGGTGCCAGTCAGGTGGCCGACGCTGGCTTCACGACGGCTTCACGCCACCACGGGCACCGGATGGCGGCTCCGGCCGGATCGGCTCAGTCGCCGCCGATCAGGCCCGGAGCGAGGTTCGGCATGTTCGCGCCCGCGGCCGGCCCGGGGCCGACCACGTTCGGGTTGCCGCCGAGTTCCCCCAGGAACTTCGACACGTTGCCGACCCAGTTGTTGTTGAGAACGGTCGGGTCGTTGGCCGCCATCGACGGTGCGTACATATGCTGGATGAGCGCGACGCTCGTGCGCCCCTCGTCGAGGTAGCCCTTGCGCAAGCCGCGCGTGATCGTCTCGATGCCGGTCGCCCAGTCGGCGAAGTCGGCCGGGTCGTTGGGACACGCCCACCCCCACGCGTTGAAGGGTCCGCACGTCTGCGCGCCGAAGCTCGATTCCGCGCCCGAGATCGCCACGACCAGCCGCGGATCGACCTGCCACCGCGCCGCACTCGCCATGAACGCCGCGCCGTTGCCCGCCATCGGCGAGCCCTTCGACGCGAGGTAGGCGTCGATCAGCCCAGCCGTCGGCGGACCACCACGCGCGAACGCCGAGTTGACGATGCCGGGGCCGCCTACCGCTCCCGCCCCTGTCGCACCCGCGCCTCCGGTGGCGTACGCGACCAGCGCGCCGTTCGGAACGCCCGCCGCAGCGGCCGCGGCCGCCCTGGTGCGCGCCGCAGCCTGCGCTGCCGCCTCACGATCAGCCTGGGCCTGCGCGTGCTGCTCGGCGACGAGCGCCGCCCGCCGCGCCTGCTCACTGCGCAGGTTCACGAGCTCCGCCTGCGCGGTCGCGAGTTCGTGCACGAGCGTGACCTTGTCGATCGCCGAGGCCTGCAGGCGCGCCGCCGAGCTGTCGAGCTGCTCGACGAGCCCCACGTGGTAGTCGGCGACCACCTGCGCGGCGTGCACGCGCTCGGCGAGCGTGCCGACCCTGCCCCCCGCGAGCACCGCAACGAACATGTCATCGGCCGAGGAGCCTCCCTCGTACGACTGCGTCACCCACTGCGCGAGCAGCTCCTGCGCGACGGTCCGGTCGCGGTCGATCGCCGCGGCCTGCTCCTCCGCGTCGATGAGCTGCATGCCGACGACCGAGGTGCGCTGCTCGAGTGCGTGCACGCGGGTCGCAACCTGCGCGTCGCTCCACCGAGCGTAGGGCGAGGCTGTGGGAGGTGATCCAGCTGCCGTCTCCGCCTGCGCGCTCGGAGCCGCGCATGCCAACCATGCGGCCAGCGCCAGCGCGAGCACCAGTACCGTGACCATGTACCGCGTGCGTGTATGTGCGTGCTCTCCCATCCCGCTCGCGCATCGGCGCGGGGCCCGCGAGCGTGAGCCAACCCCCGCACGCTGCAGCAATCGCAGCAGCACGGGCGCGCTGCGCCGCCTCGGCACCAACGCCGAGCCGCCCACCGAGACCACCTCGATGGCCCCGACCCGACGGGGATTGCAGTGAATCCCGCCAGACGACCACGGGGCGGTCACCTCACGGGATTCAGTGAACTCTTGGTCGTGCAAGCAGTCATCAGCCGTTCGAGAGCGGCCCCTCCGCGCCGGAGAAACCGGCGCGCACGCGTGGTTTTCACTGCATCGCCCCACCCGGGCACGGCTTATCCGCCCGAAGTAGTTGCATGCGCAACTATCTTCGTCTACCATGGTTCAGGAAATGGTTGCGCACGCAACTGTAGAGGTGCGATGCGCATCGACATCCTGAAAGGAACCACATGACCACTGCCACAGCTTCCGCCGTCTCCGCCGGCACCTGGACACTCGACCACGTCCACTCCTCCGTCAACTTCCGCGTCCGCCACTTCGGCCTGACGTGGCTGCGCGGCGGCTTCCAGGAGTTCGACCTGATCGTCAACGTCGACGAATCCGGCGCCACG
>JAOPYW010000267.1 GCA_025964405.1 Thermoleophilia bacterium
CGCCGAGCGCAGCGGACGAGCTCTCCCAGGAGTCGATGGAGGAAACGACCACGGTGTCGTCGTCCTCGGAGACCGCGATCAGCTGGTCGCCGGCCGCGATGCGCGTGTTCATGCGTGGGTTGAGCACGATCTCACCGCCGGGCGTGCGCAGGCCGAGGATCGAGCTGCGCTCGAAGCTGAGCAGGGCCTGTCCGTAGGTCGAGCCGACCAGCTCCGGCAGCTCCTGGAAGTAGAGCTCGTCGCCGTCGAAGTCGAGCAGCTCCTGGTAGACGGAGCCCATGCCGGCTTGGCGGCAGATCTGCGCCGTGATGCGGGCGATGAGCTCGCTCGACACGACGGTGCGCACGCGCCCGCCGGTCGCCTGGTGCAGGGCCGCGGCGTTCGTCGCCTCACGCAGCTCGAGCGTGACGTCGATGTCGGTGAGCGCGCGATCGAAGCTCATGAGCGAGAGCATCACCTTCACGTTCTGCGCGTCGGGGCTGTCGCGCTCCTCGCCCAGCACGATCACGGTCTTCGCGCGCGTCGGGCCGACGATCGCGAGGTCGGCCGGGTCAGCCGGGTCGCCGGTGCGGCACACGATGCGCAGCTCCTGGTGCTGGCGCGTCAGCTTGCGGAAGAGGTGCTGCGTGTTGCCGCTGCCGTGGCGGGAGTTGATCTCGTCCTCCATGTCGACCTTGTCGCGGTCGGCGAGGATGACCACGCACGCGTTCTTCTGGTTGGCGTTGGCGATCGCCAGCTCCGAGATGATCGTGTGCAGCTTGTCACTCCAGCCCAGGATGAGCGTGTGCCCCTCCTCGACCACCGTGCCGCGCCCCTTGCGCAGGTTCTCGACCATGCGATCGATCACCGACGAGATGAGGCCGATCAGCGACGAGAAGATGAAGATGCCGACGATCGTGATCGCGAGCGCGACGAACCGCAGCGTCCAGTCCTCCGTCGAGTCGCCCGCGACCGTGCCCGGGTCGAGCGTGTTGGTGAGTGAGCCCCACGCCGCGTGCCAGAAGCCCTCGCTGCTCTCCGACCCCTCGACGTTCTTCGCGACGAGTGCGAGCGGAATCGCCGTGATCACCACGAACGCCGCCGTCACCGCCGCCAGCCACAGGATGAGCGGGCCCGTGCCCTTGGCGAGCGTCACGTCGAAGCGGTAGCGCAGGCGCTGGCGCAGTCCGATCTCCGGCTCCTCCACCGTGGCCTTCGGCGACGACTGCCCACCCGAGCTGCCGGGCACGTGCTGCCCGGGCACGCCGCTCGTGTTCTTGCGCTGCGCTCGCGCGCGGGCTTCCATCTGGGTTCGCTGGCTCATGGATGGCTCGTGTCGTTCGAAAGGCTGATCGAGAGACACGAGCCTACGGTTCGCGGCCTGCCGGCGTGCGAAAGTGTGCACACGGTTCCACCGATGGAACATGGCGCACACATTCGCCGTGGGGCCGCTGAGCTCGAGCACCGCGGGGCCGCTTCGCTAGGGTGGCGCCATGACCGAGCCCGTTTCAACTTCCGCCACCTCCGCCACCTTCGAACGGCGCGACGACCTCGCACCCGGCCTGCTGCTCGGCGACGGCGTGACGATCGGCGACGGCGTCGACCTCGGCCAGCACGCCGTCATCCACGCGGGAGCCGAACTCGGCGACGGCGTGCAGCTCGGGGCGTTCGTGGTCATCCACGCGGGAACCCGGGTCGGCGCCGGCACCTTCATCGGTGACCACGCGGTGGTCGGCAAGCAGGTGAAGCTCGCCGCGGCGTCGACGGCGTCACGCGCACCGCTCCCCCCGCTCGAGATCGGCACGCGCTGCACGATCGGCGCCGGCGCCGTGGTCAACGCGGGCACGAGGATCGGCGACGACACCCTGCTCGGCGACCAGGCGATGCTGCGCGAGCGCGTGACGGTCGGCTCCAAGTGCGTGCTCGGGCGCAGCGCGCTCGTCGAGAACGACACGACGCTCGGCGACCGCGTGAAGGTGCAGGCCAACGCCTACCTGACCGCCTACATGACGATCGAGGATGACGTCTTCGTCGCGCCCTGCGTCATGACCACGAACGACAACTTCATGGGTCGCACGAAGGAGCGGTTCGCCACCATCGGTGGCCCGACGTTCAAGGCCGGGGCCCGAGTCGGCGGGGGAGCGGTGATCCTGCCCAACATCGTCATCGGCGAAGAGGGATTCGTGGCCGCGGGCGCGGTCGTGACGAAGGATGTCGCGCCGCGCACCCTGGTGGTCGGCACGCCAGCGCGGCCGCTGCGCGAGGTGCCCGCGAACGAGCTGCTCGGCGCCGACGCGTAGCGCGGGCGACGCGCGGTCAGCGCGCGACGCGGGGCGCGGTCAGCGCGTGCGACGCATGACGGTGGTCGTCGTGGGCGCGGTCGGCTTCAGCGCGAGGCGCGGTCCGGGGATACCGGAGCGGGTGAGCGTGATCACCGACGGGCCGGTCACCTTGACCGGGGCCTTCCAGAGGCCGGTGGTCTTGTTCACCTTGACGGCGATCGGCTTGGCGGAGATGCCCTTGACCGTGCGCGTGAGCGTCGTGATGCCGGTGGTCGGTGCGCGCCCGGTGAGCGTCACGTACTGGCCTTGCTTGATCACGTTCGGCGCGTTGATGCTGAGCAGCTGGAACCGGAACCACGTCGAGGCGAGGCCCCAGTTGGCCTGGAGCGTGCCGGCGCTGATCGTGCTCCCGCCCTTCGAGCCGCGCACGTTGACCTTGCTGGCGTAGCCCGACGGGCTGAGCGTCACGTCGACGCCCTTGAAGAGGCCGGCGTAGGAGCCCTTGAGCTTCGCGGCCAGCTGGGCCGGCGTGTAGATCGGCATCTGGCACTGGGTGGCGGGGCTCTTGTAGATCCACACCGTGCAGCGCGACTCCTGCTCGAAGGGCGAGACGACCGAGCGCAGGTAGCGGAGTGGGGTGCCGCCCGTCCAGACATCCTCGTTGTTGGCGGAGCGCCCGCCGCTCGTCGAGTAGAAGAAGGTCTGGGCGAGCTTGCCGTTCGCGTCGCCGACGCGCACGACCTGGTCGGCGGTGCTGGCCACGGCCTCGTCGGTCTGCGGCATCTCGGCGCTCGCGCCCCCGTAGACCTGGCTCATCGTGGTCGAGTAGAGGTCGAAGTAGCGGGTCGAGGCCGGGTTGATGCCGTAGAGCGCGTAGGAGCGCGCGGCGATCGCCTGGGCGCGCAGCGCCTGCTGCTCCCAGGAGGCTGACATCTCGCGGGAGACGACTCCGCGCAGGTAGCTCTCGAGCGCCACCGTGTTGGTCACCGCGACGCGGCCGCTGGTCGCGCTCGACGAGGTCTTCACGAGCTGCCCGGTGATGGTGCCGCGGTAGGCGGTGTTCGGCCCGGCGAATTCGCCGCGGAACTGCGTCTTGAGGCTGCCGTCGAGGCTCGGCGTGATGGTCACGTCGGTGGCGGAGCCGGCGGCGAGCACGGTGGTCTCGCCGTTGCGGATGATGCGCGCCTCGAGGGCGATGCCGCCGACCTGCGCGAACTCCACGACGTCGCTCGGCAGGAGCGGCTTGGTCACGAGGCCCTGGCGCACGGTGCCGCTGCTGGTGATGAGCACGCGGGCGGTGTCGAGGCCGGGCTTGAGCAGCACGCGCAGCGAGTTGGGGCTCGTCGCGGGCTTGGGCGCCACCACGGTGCCGGTGAAGTAGTGGCCGATGATCTGCTCACCGCTCCACCCCTTCTGGGCGTACCCCTTCGCGCCGTACTGGCTCATGCCGATGCCGTGGCCCCAACCGCGTCCCTCGATGCGGTACTGGGCGCTGCTGCGCGCCGACGCGGCGGGCGCGGCGACGAGCACTGACAGTAGAACGGCGGCGAGGGCGGCAAGGCCGGTTCGCGTGGCATGGGGCATTCGCATGTCTCCTCATCGGCGTCGCGCGTGGCCCGTGTTGAGCCGACCTTCTGACCGTGCGACGCGATGCACGAAAAAGTGCACGGGTGCAGGACCATAGCAGCGACGGCGTGCCGCCTTCACGGGCACGCACTCGTAGTACGTCGCAGGTCGACTTCAGGTTCGACGTGGCGGCGGCGAGTCTTGTCAGGGCGGGGAGCGGCGTGCCGCTGCGGCGCGCACGAGGCGCCTGACCCAACGCGCTGCGGCGCTAGATGACGCTCGCGGGCGGCGTGGTCTCGTTGAACGCCGTGTCGAGGTCGTTCGGCGTGAACCAGATGTGCTTCATCATGTTGATGTTGCCGGCGCCGTGCACGTGCCACGTGCCCATGCCGAGATCGGGTGCTGCACCGTTGGCGCCGAGCGCCGCTCCGATGAGCTTGAGGCTGCCGTCGGCCTGCTTGCGGTAGAGGATCATGCCGGGCGCGTCGAGGTCGAGGTTCTGCCCGCCCTTGATGGCGTGCACGAGGCCGCCGCCCTCCACCGGGAACTTGTCGAAGTCGTAGCCCGCGGCCTTCGCGGCATTCGAGTCGGCGTACTTCGCGGTCGAGCTGATCAGCTTGTTGACGACGGCGCCGGCCTTGGCCCGGTCCTCGGGCGCGGTGCGACCGAACACGACCTTGCCCGACGACGTGGTCGTCGAGTTCGCGAAGTTGCTGGCGCTGATGAGCGGTCCGGTGAGCAGCTCCTTGGCGCTGCCCTGCAGCACGGTCGGCTTGCCTCCGTTGGCGGCCCCCATGTCGTGGGAGTGCGGCATCGACTCATCCATGCCGGCCATGCCGCCCGCCGCGGCCTGGGTCGCGTTGTTGCCGGCGACCTGCTTCGCGAGCTGGTTCGTGAGTTCGGCCGCGCCTGCGCCGCCGCCCGCGACCGCCCCCGACATCTTCGTGATGACCGCCTTGAGCGCCTCGACGGCGGCTACGAGCTGGTTGAGGGCCGCGGAGATCGTGCTGGACGTCGCGCCGCCACCGGTGACCGCAGGCGTAGTCGGGGGCGTCGCGCCGCCGGCCTGGGTGCTCGTGGCGGGCTTCGGCGTGATGCCGGCGCCCACTGCTGGTGTCATTCCGCACATGGTGTTCGTCCCGTCCCTGGGTGCCGCAGCGTGTCCATTCGCGCGGCATTCCCTTCCAAGATACGACGGGTTTCGCGTTCTGGGAAGAGCGCACAAGCAGCGCATGGCAGTCATCGCAGACATCACCGTCTCGCTCGACGGATACGTCACGGGCCCCAACCCGGGCCCGAGCAACGGCCTCGGCGACGGTGGCGAGGCGCTGCACGCATGGGTGTTCGCCAGCGATTCGCCGCAGGATCGCGACGTGCTCGAACGATCGATGGCGCGCTACGGGGCGGTGGTCATGGGGCGGCGACTGTTCGACGTCGTCGACGGCCCGAGCGGCTGGAGCGAGGATCGCGGCTTCGGAGCCGGCGCGGAGCCCGATGGTGCGCCGCCGGTGTTCGTCGTCACGCACACCCAGCCCGAGCACGTGCGCCTCGCCGACCAGATGCACATCGTGACCGAGGGCGTCGCCGTGGCGGTCGCTCGCGCGGTCGACGCGGCGGGCGACAAGGACGTCTCGGTCATGGGCGGCGGCTCGGTCATCCGCTCCGTGCTCGCCGAAGGTCTCGCCGATCGCCTGGTGCTCCACGTAGCGCCGCTGCTCCTGGGGAGCGGCACGCCGCTGTTCACCGCTGACGAACCGCTGCGTGCATCGCTCCACATCGATGACGTCGTGGCCACCATGCACGCCACGCACATGACCTACCTGGTCGGCGCGGTGCACTGAGCGATGGCACGACACAATCGGGATTAGACGTCGCATAGCGAGGTCTAACGCCATATGGACCGACGTGCCTCGAAGCGGCCGCACCTCGACCCGCCCACATGGGGCAAGTGCTCGGTATGCGAGGTCCAACCCCCGTTCTGGAGTGCCATCCAGCACGCGGCGCGGGCGCACGGGCGGTGGAGACGACGACGGGCCACCCGCAGGCAGCCCGTCAGTCAGTGCATGTTCCGCGCGATGCGCGCGGGTAACCGAGGTGCGACAGGTGCCTGCGCCGCCGGCCGGGCGCGTGCGCCGGCCGCCGCCTACTTCTCGAGGCTGGCGTACTGCTGCTCGTAGAACTCGCGGTACTCGCCCGACTTGATGGGCTCCCACCAGGCGCGGTTCTCCTGGTACCACTTCACCGTGTCGGCGAGGCCCTGGTCGAACGAGATCTCGGGCTTCCAGCCGAGCTCGCGCTGCGCCTTCGAGGTGTCGAGCGCGTAGCGCACGTCGTGGCCGAGGCGATCCTCGACGTAGGTGATGAGGTCGCGGCTCGCGCCGGTCTGCTCGAGCACCTGCTCGGTGATCCACATGTTGGTGCGCTCGTTGCCGCCACCGATGTTGTAGACCTCGCCCGGGGTGCCCTTGAGCAGCGCGGCGAGCACGCCGGCCGCGTGGTCGCGCCCGTGGATCCAGTCGCGGATCTGGCCGCCGTCGCCGTAGACCGGGAGCTTCTCGCCGTCGAGCGCGTTCGTCACGAACAGCGGGATGAGCTTCTCCGGGTACTGGTTCGGGCCGTAGGTGTTCGAGCCGCGCGTCACGATGACCGGCAGGCCGAAGGTGTGCATGTAGGCGAACGCCTGGAGGTCGCCGCCGGCCTTCGACGCCGAGTAGGGCGACGACGGGTTGAGCGGGTGCGTCTCGGTGAAGGCGCCCTCGTCGATCGAGCCGTAGACCTCGTCGGTCGAGACCTGCAGGTAGCGCTCGACGCCGGCAGCCTTCGCGGCCTGGCAGAGCACGTACGTGCCGAGCACGTCGGTCATGATGAAGTCGCGCGCGCCGTGGATGGAGCGGTCGACGTGGCTCTCGGCCGCGAAGTTCGCGACGTGGGTCACGCCCTGCATCGCCTTCGCCACGACCTCGGCATCGCCGATGTCGCCCTGGATGAACGAGTAGCGGGGGTCGTCGGCGACGTCGGCGACGTTCGCGGGGTTGGCCGCGTACGTCATGAGGTCGAGGTTGACGATCTCCACGTCAGGCAGCTGCTCGAGCGCTACGTGGATGAAATGGGATCCGATGAAGCCGGCGCCGCCGGTGACGAGAATACGCATGCCGCTGATACTAGCGGGGTACGGCGCCCTTGTGGCGCACCGCCCGCCCCCGTTCGACGGTCGGCAGGCCCTCAAGGCGCCCCGCCGCACGACCGATGGATCATCATGCCCGACGAAGCACCCGACATCGACCTCGACCTCGACACGATCAGCCAGGCGCGCGGTCCGTGGGAGATCGACGTCGAGCGCGCCGAGCGCGACGCCGAGCAGGTGCTGCGCGCGATCGACTTCTCCCGTCGCGACATCGTGATCTGGGCGCCGGGCACGAGTGCGCGCCACGTGCACCCCGCGTTCCGCTCCGCACTACGCGTCGCCGAGGCCGGCCCCGGCGGCGGTCATCGCGCGTCACTGACGCCGCTGCTCTACGAGGCCTCGTGGCACATCCGGCGCTCAGCGCCCACCGGCATGCTCACCCTCAAGCGGGTGCTGCAGGGCATCAGGTCGCGGCTCGCCGACAGCTCCACCGAACATTCCGTGTACCTCGCCGGCGAGAGCCAGGGCGCCTGGATCATCGGCGAGCTGATGGCCGACGCCGACGTCGGTGAGGTCGCGACGCGGGCCGTGCTCATGGGGCATCCGATGGTGGCCGGGCACGAATACGTCAACGGCGAAGATCCGCGCGTGGTCGTCATCAACAACGAGCTCGACCAGGTGACGCTCGACGTGAAGGGCGACCCGTCGCAGTGCCTCGACGCGATGATCGCCATGCGCACGCTGCAGTTCGCGCGGCCGAAGCACCTGCCGAGCACCTTCAAGGCGCTGACCTCGAACTGGGACCACGTCGGGCTCATGCTGCTCAGCATCGGCTACCAGGTGCCGCGCGTGCGCAACGTGCTGCGCGACCACCACGACTACTCGAGTGACATGCAGCGCGCCGTCGAGTACCTCTACACGGGGGAGCTGGCGGAGCCGGTCGCGTGGGTGAAGCCCGACCCGATCACCGTCGCGCACGAACTCGCCCCGAAGCTCGGCCCGAAGGTCACCCCGCATGTCGCGAAGGTCATCGCGCGGCGCAAGCGCGGCGCTGCCTGACCGCTACTAGTTCGCAGTCTCTTGGCGACCAGACGCGTCGTCCTCGACGACGGTGTCTGAGGGGAACATTCGAACGTATGGCGAATAGCGCCATACGCGATTTCTGCGTTGGCCGGTCAGTTCATCGAGGATACCCAGTTGCTCGAATCGGGCGATGAGATTGTTCGCCTGTGCGTATGTACAACCGAGATGCTCCTCGGCCGTACGCACTGACACGATCGGACGCTGAAAAAGGTGTTCCAGCAGGGGGTAGGCCAAGGGTGAGCGCTCACGTCCGACGAGGCGAAGGTGCTTCTCGCGCAGCTGGAGGATCCCGCGGGCCAACCGCGCCGCCTCCCTGCTGACTTCGATCACTCCGCGGAGGAAGAATGCGATCCACCCCTCCCAATCTCCAGTCATGCGAACTGCCATGAGCCGGTCGTAGTACTCGGCGCGATACTGCTTGAAGAAGTGGCTCAGGTACAGCAGGGGTTTTTGCAGGACCCCGCGTTCCACCAGCTGGAACGTTATGAGGAGTCGCCCGACCCGCCCATTTCCGTCGAGGAAGGGATGGATGGTCTCGAACTGCGCATGAGTTATCGCGCAGTGAACGAGCGCTGGAAGTCCGTCCTGCTCATGGAGGAACTCTTCGAGCTGGTTGAGGGCCACCGTCATTTCAGGCACCGGAGGAGGCACGAAGGAAGCTCGCTCGATAGGAATACCGGAGGGCGCGATCCAGTTCTGGAGCCGACGAAAGTCCCCCGGCGCCGCCAGCTCCCCGCGCGCTCCGGACATCAGCTCGCCGTGGATCAGCCGAATCAGGCGAAGAGATAGCGGCAGCCGATCCAGTTCGGTGATTCCCAGGTTCATGGCACTGACGTAGTTCAGTACCTCCTGGGAGTCATCGACCCGCTCGCCGAGGATGCCCGCCTCAAATTCCAGCACGTCAGAAAGCGAACTCTGTGTGCCTTCGATCTGTGACGAGAGCACGGCTTCTTGCCGGACAAACATGGATACGAAGAGGTCCGGGTTCGGCAGGATTTCAGTCGCGCCGTCCAGCCGACCAAGGCTTCGATCGGCCTCGGACAACAGCGCTTGGAGTTCGGACGTGATCTCGATGGGCGGATGAGGCGGAAGCGGATGAGGGGAGAATGCGCGTCCTCCGCCGGGGATGTCCAGCCATTTGCCCGCGCGGTTCTCGTCACTCATGGCGTCCGCCCCTTGTGTTGGCGGTCGGCAATATGGAGAGCCAGCGCCTGGTCTTATTCCGATCTAGTCGAAATATAACCACGGGGGCGGACGCTTGTTCCACTAGGACGGAATACGGCCCTGTTGTCAACGCCTCATTGCGATGAGCGCGCAACACAGCCGTGGGAGGCGGCGTTCGCGCTCAGTTCGTCGCGGCGCTGCGCACCTTGTTCGCACCCGTCTTGCCGATGAGCGTGCCGATGTCGCCGAGGCTCTCGAAGGTGCCGGCATCGCGCCACCAGCCACTGACCTCGTGCGAGGTGAGGTTGCCGCGCTCCATGTAGGCGCGGTTGACGTCGGTGATCTCGTACTCGCCGCGGGCCGAGGGCTCGAGCGTGCGGATGATGTCGAAGACCGTCGAGTCGAAGCAGTAGAGGCCGACGACCGCGAGGTTCGAGGGCGCCTCGGTGAAGCGCTTGTCGAGCATGACCGGCTTCTCGATGAGGTCGATGATGTTGCCCGCGTCGTCGAACTGCGGCACGCCGAAGCGCTCGGGGTCGGGCACTTCCTTGAGGAAGATCTTCGCGCCCGACTCCTGCTCGTCGGTGAACTCGCGGATCGCGTCGACCTCGGCGTACTCGAAGATGTTGTCGCCGAGGCAGACGACCAGCTTGTCGTCACCGGCGAAGGTCTCGGCCATCGCGACGACCTGCGCGATGCCGCCGGCCTTCGTCTGCACCTTGTAGGTGATGTCGAGGTCGAAGAGCGGCTCGCCGGTGCGCGACGGCAGGCGTCCGTCACCGAGCAGGTCGATGAAGTCGCCGGCGTGGTTCTGGCCGGTGACGATGAGCACTTCCTTCACGCCGGCAGCCTGCAGCAGCGCGAGCGAGTAGTAGACCATCGGCCATTCGCCCACGGGGAGCAGGTGCTTGTTCGTCATGCGCGTGAGCTCGCCGAGACGCGTCGCCTCGCCGCCCGCACAGATCAGTCCCTTGGCCATGTCACTACCTCGTCCTTCTATTCATTCGATCAGCAGGAGCTTATAGGAGCGCCGCACCGATCGGGCCGCGGAGCACGACGCGGGCGGGTGCCGGCTCGTAGCCGAGCTCCGCGTTGAGGCGGCGCATCGGTTCGTTGCGCGCCTCGTTCTCGGTGCGCAGGTAGCGCAGCCCCTGGGCGCGTGCCCACGCGATCGTCGCCTGCTTGAGCGCGAGCGCCACGCCGCGCCGCCGGGCCGCCGGATGCACCGCAGTGAACCCGTGCCACCCCACCCCCTGCGCGACCTGCAGCTCGGGAAGCTCGAGTTCGCCGAGGCCCACCACCTCCCCGGTGGCAGTGTCGACCGCCGCGAACCGCGCTTCGGGCCAGTACTGCGGGCCCGCGTGGTCCTCCACCCACGCGTCGAACGTCGGTATCGCATCAGGCTCGTCGCCGGGGATGTCGGGGAGCGCTGCGCACAGGGCCGCCCACGCTCCGTGGATGAGGTCGGGCCGATCCGCGAACGAGTGCACTTCGATGCCGGCCGGTGCGGGGCGCGCGGCCGTCGCGGTCGGGGACGCGCCCAGGTCGAGCTGCACGTCGACGTGGCGCTCGACCTCCCGCCATCCCGGTTGCTCGAGGCAGGTGGCCAACAGCATCGAGTCGCGCTCCCACGCATAGACCCGCAGCTCGCTGAAGCCCTCGCCGCGCGCCCAGTCGCCACACGGCGCGAGCAGCTGTCGGTAGCGGTCGGGCGTCTCGGCCGCCGCGTCGAGCATGAGGAAGGCGAGGGGCGGGGCCGCGTCGTCGTTCCAGCGGATGCGCTCGACCTGCAACGCCCCGACGTCGGCGCCGGACGCCGGGTCGACCACGTGCCAGGTGCGGCGCGGACCGGCCTGGGTGACCTCGTGCGCGAACTCGGCGTCGGTCTCCGCGAACTCGGGCCACACGCGGTTCTGCACGGCGAGCCACCGATCACGCGCGGCGCGGGTCGTCAGGTCGGCGGGCTGGAGGAGCAGGTCACCCATGGGGCAGGCTTACCCCGCACCTGCCGTAGGATCACCCCGTGCCGAAGCCGCAGGACATCATCGATCGCCGCGTGCGCGTCGCCGTGCTCACCACGTCGTGGCCGCGCGACGAGCGTGATGCGACCGGACGGTTCCTCGCCAACCAGGTCGAGCGCCTGCGCGCCGCCGACTGCCGCGTCGACGTCGTGGCGCCGCGCAGCTCGATCACGGGCGGCTTTCGCGACCACGGGCTCGCGGGTGGCGCCGGCATCGTGGCGAACGCGAAGCGGGCGCCGTGGCGCGTGCCCTTCCTGCTCTTCAACATGGCGCGCGCGATTCGCCGCGCCGCGCGGCACGCCGACGTCGTGCACGCGAACTGGCTGCTGACCGCGCCGATCGCCGCACTGGCCGGCAAGCCGGTGGTGCTGACGCTGCACGGCTCGGGCACCGCCGGGCGCTTCGAAGACCTGCGCATCGCCGCCGACTACCCGTGGCTGTTCCGCTGGCTCGTGCGTCGCGCGGCCGTCGTGGTGGGCGTCAGCCCGCTGCTCGCCGATGCTGCCCGCGCGGCAGGTGCGCGCCGCGTGATCGAGGTGCCGCACGGCGTCGACGTACCGACGCACCGGCTCGTCGAACGCGGCGATGTCAGCGGCAGGGCGACTGACATCAGGCCCCGCGAGGAGCTCCCGATCGCCCTGTTCGCCGGACGCCTCTCCCCCGAGAAGGGCACCGAGACCCTGGCCCGCGCGTTCGAGGGAGCGCACGGCGAAGCCCCGCTCACCGGCGTGCGCCTCGTCGTCGCCGGCGACGGACCCGAGCGCGCCCGCCTCGCCCGCATCCCCGGCGCCGAACTCCTCGGCGTGCTGTCGAGCCGCGAACTGGCCGCCGAGTACGACCGCGCGGCGCTGCTCGTCATGCCGTCGCTGCGCGAGGGATTCGGGGTCGTCGCGCTCGAAGCGATGGCCCACGGTGTGCCCGTGATCGCCGGGAGCGTCGGGGGGTTGGCGGCCCTCGTGCAGCACGAGCACACGGGGCTGCACGTAGCGCCCGGCAGTGCTGACGAGCTGCGCGCCGCGGTCGAGCGATTGCGCGATGACCCGACCTTGCGGGGGCGTCTTGGGGAAGCCGCGC
>JAOPYW010000274.1 GCA_025964405.1 Thermoleophilia bacterium
TCGTACTCGATGACGTGCGCCCGGGCGAGGTCACCCGCCTCCACTGAGGTGGGCGCGTCACAGCGACGCTCGAGCGCCGACGTGATGCGCTCCTGCAGTTCGGTGACGTCGAGACCGTCGGCCGCACCGGGCAACGGCACCTCGACGATCGGCACACGCGCCGCAGTGGCCTCCTCCCGCGAGCGACGTCGCGTCTCGGGGAGCGCGATGTAGGCGCCGGCCCCGGCGAGCACCGAGTCGGCCTCTTCGCGGGTGCGGGCGTCGATGAACCGCACGCGTCCACGGAGGGCGCGTGGCACCGCCGGCCGGTGGTGCGCCGACCAGCGTGACAGGAAGGTCACCGAGAGTTCGGGGCGCTCGGCGAGCAGCGGTTGCAGGTCACGCACGAGGCCACGCACCAGCGCGTCGTCGTCGCCGCCGCGACCCACCACGATCACCGGACCGGTGCTGCCACCGGAAGCTCCGTGCCCGGCGACGCCGGTGGGCACGACGTGGGAGTCGACGTCGGGCGAGCCGGCGATGTCGCCGACGCGTCGACGCGCCTCCGTCGACGGCACGAGCCATCGATCGATGCCGTCGACGAGGCGATCGCGATGGGGCGCCGTCGCCTTCGCGGCAGCCTCCTCCACGGGCTCGTCGTGCACGGTCGCGACCGACAGGCCACTCCACGTTCGCACCAGGAAGCGCACCAGGTCACTCTCGAGCGGGTCATGCACGTGCATGAGCTGGAAGTCACCGCGCTCCATGACCACGCGAATCGCAGCGCGCAGGCTGACGGCGACCGGTCCGGTGCGAAGCGGCATCGAGAGCAGGGGCCAGTCGTGCGCGGGCTCCTGCGGCCTCCGGGCCCCCGCCGCAGCCGCGGCCAGCTCCCCCATCGTGAACACCGTCGCGGGGTCGACACCCCGCACGAGCTGACGCATCGCCAGGCGCGTGGAGCGGCGCGCCAGCGCATCGGCACTCGGTGCGATGACGATCGGCATCGGGGCGGGCTCACCGGCCTCGCGCAGCGCCATCAGCCCGTCGGCCAGGTCGGCGACGTGCTCGTTGACCGGGTGCGGAGTCGTCCACACGTAGGGCGTGGCGATGAGGATCCGCGGGCTCGGCGAGGCTGCTGACATCACCCACAGGTTATCGGACCGCTCGGAACGCGGGGTCGCGGTCGACGAGCACGACCCCGGCACCTAGCGGCCACCCCGCTGCGACGGGACGGCCGCCCCCGCCCGCACCCGCCCTGGCACAGGCACCGATGCGCGAGGAGTCGGGGAGCCACACCCGACACGAACGAGGACACCCGCATGCGTACCGTCACCCCCGCCGTCGCAGCCGGCCAGCACGTCGCGACGATCACGTACCGAGCCGGCGCGGGCACGCCGCCCTACACGCACGACATCGAGGTCGACCGAGCGCCCTCGTCGGCAGCCGGCTTCACCTCGATCGGGAGCTACGACGAGGCCGTGAGCGAGGCGCGGTCGCAGGCCGAGCAGGGCGCCATCGGCATCTTCCGGATGCCCGAAGGCGACATCGGGACCGCGGCATTGCGCTATGCCACCACGATCTCCGACGTGGACCCGCCCCTCGGCATCAGCGGCGGGGAGGACGCACAACTCGCCGTGAAGAACCTCGGCTGGGCGCCCGACCTCACGGCGACGGGCGCGCACCGCTCCACCGAAGCCCTGCTCGCGATCGTCGATGCGGAACGCGTGCTCGACCTTCGCACGTCGACGCCGATCGCACCGCCGTCGGATGACGACAGCGGCCTGCTCTGACGGGCTGACGTCGCGGAGCGCGACGACGACGAGGGCCCCGGATCGACGCGCGATCCGGGGCCCTCGTGTCACTCAGGTGGAGCGGTCGGGGCGAACCCGACCCGGCTCGGTCATCAGACCGTGGCCGGAACCTGCTCCTCGGCTGCGAGCGGCGCCGAACCGGCCTCCAGGCCGCCGTCCTTGCGACGGGTGCCCTCGAGCTGGCGATCATGCGCGTCACGGCCGGCCGGGCCACCTGCGAGGAAGGCCTCGAGCTGGTCACGGGCGTAGTCGTCGTCGTGCTGCCACGGCGGCGACTTCATGAGGTAGGCGCTCGACCACTCGAGCGCGCCACCGATACCGCGATCCATGGCGATCTTGCACATGCGCACGGCGTCGATGGTGATGCCGGCCGAGTTCGGCGAGTCGACGACCTCGAGCTTGATCTCCATGTTGAGCGGCACGCCACCGAAGGCTTCGCCCTCGACGCGGATGTGCGCCCACTTGCGATCCTCGAGCCACGGCACGTAGTCGGACGGGCCGACGTGCACGTTCTCCGCGCCGAGGTCGTAGGGAAGCACGCTCGTGACCGCGTTGGTCTTCGAGATCTTCTTGCTGTCGAGGCGCGAGCGCTCGAGCATGTTGCGGAAGTCGGAGTTGCCGCCGACGTTGAGCTGGCTCGTGCGCAGCACCTTGACGCCACGGTCGCGGAACAGCTGGGCGACCCGGCGATGCAGGATCGTCGCGCCGACCTGGCTCTTGATGTCGTCACCGATGATCGGCAGGCCGGCCTCTTCGAAGCGGGCCCGCCACTCCGGGCGACCGGCGATGAAGACCGGGATGCAGTTCACGAAGCCGGTACCGGCCTCGAGCGCTGCCTCGGCGTAGAACTTCACGGCCTCCTCGCTGCCCACCGGCAGGAGGTTGAGGAGTACGTCGGCCTTCGTGTCGCGCAGCACCTGCACGACGTCGACCGGCTCCGCCTCGCTCAGCTCGACGACCTCACCGAGGTACTGGCCGATGCCGTCGAGCGTCGGTGCGCGCTGCACGATGACGCCCGTCGGCTCGACCTCACTGAAGATGACGGTGTTGTTCTCGCCTGCGTTGATCGCGACGGAGAGATCCTGGCCGACCTTGGCAGCCGCCACGTCGAATGCCGCCACGAACTCGATGTCCGAGATGTGGTAGCCGCCGATGGTGTGGTGCATGAGGCCGGAGACCTCGTCGGTGGCGTCCTTGTAGTGCGTGACGCCCTGCACGAGGCTGGAGGCGCAGTTGCCGATTCCGGCAATGGCGACTCGGACCTTCTTGGTGTTGTCAGACATGGGTAGTGCTCCTTCGAGGTGAGCGCTCGCGGGGGGGCTTGTGTCCCCCGGGTAGCGCCTTCTTGACGTGCATCACGCGTTGGATGACGGTCAACACTGCGGTGACTGCCAACACGTAGACGGCGATCTCGAGCGACGTCTTCCACCACGTCGCGAACAGCAGGCCAGCCGTGATGACCACGACGCGCTCGACGCGCGACGCGAGCCCGCCCTTGGCCTGGACGCCGAGCGCCTCGGCCTTGGCACGGGTGTAGCTGACCAGGAAGGACGCACCGATCGCCACGTAGCACGCAGCCACGGGCCACAGGTGGCCTCCTTCGTTCGCGAACATGAGGCCGATGCCTCCGACCACGAGTCCTTCGCTCACACGGTCGAGGGTCGAGTCGAGGAAGCCACCGAAGGCAGAGACCTGCCCGGTGACCTTCGCGATCGCCCCGTCCATGGCATCCATCAGGCTCCCGATGAGGAACACGATCGATGCGCTGAGGTAGTGCTCGTGGAAGACCAGCACGGCCGCGACGCCGTTGAGGAGCGTGCCCAGGTAGGTCACGGCGTTCGGATTGATCGATCCGATCGGGCGCAGCAGCGTGCGCGCGACCCGTCGCGCAACGCGACGTCCGCCTACCTCATAGCCATCGCGTATGCGCTGGAGTTGATCCACGTCCGCAATCCTACGCCCTCGGGGCGGCGTAGGTCGTGATTCACCCGTCGATCGCACGGAAATGGAACAGGTTCATCCGCTTTTTGCGGGGAGCAGCCACCTCGGATGGCTCTCCCGCGGGAGCACGTGGCGCGACGATCAGCGGTGCAGGATGCGGGCGGCATCGCCGGCGACGTCGAGCAGCGCGACCCCGCGGGCGGCCCCGTCGCGCGTGTGCTGGAAGAACTCGAGCACGTTCCAGCCCGGCACCTTTCCCGGGAGCTGTGGTGCCTCGGTCAGCAGGTGGCCGAGGGGATACAGGTGCACGTCGGCCGCCGCCGGACCGAGGTTCGCCACCGCCTGCTTCGCCGCGCGGAAGGCGTCGCCACCGACGTCGATGCCCACGTCGACGTCACCGGGGTGCAGCTTCGTCGACACGAGGCTGCCACCCACGACCGCCTCACGCACGCCCGCGCCCGCGAGCGCCCGTGACGTTGCGTCGAGCTGACCGAACAGGCCGGCCCTGATCTCATTGCCGGCGAACCGCTGGGTCAACTCCGCCATCGACGTGCGATGCACGCCCGCCGGGAGGAAGCCGGTCGCTTCGAGCTGGGGCAGCCCGGGCGTTGCGGCATGCAGCGCCTGAGTGGCCCGCTGCTGCGCCGACACTGCTGCCGGTCCCTCGTTGAGGACGAGGCCGCTGCCATTCGACACCGCGCCCCCGATCCCGTTCGGGAACGGCTCCCCGTGCGCGGGCCAGCTGGGCGGCGTGGCACGACGTGATCGCCGCGCCTCGTCGATGCCCCCGCGGGCGTGGTCGATGTCCGTGCGTCGCATGCCGCCCAACACTATGTCGACACTCCCCGGTCAGGGCGCCCATCCCCGAGGCGCCGTCACCCGTGTATCGAATGCAGCGGGACGCGGGTTGCGCGCCGCCGGCAGCGCGGCCGGGCCGCGCCTTCGCGAACTGACGCGGAACCGACGCGGAACGACTTCTCCAACTGGGGGTTTACAGACCCCGAAACCTGTCGTACAACTAATGCATAGGCAGCAGGGAAGACCGCTCAGCCGGTTCCCCGCTCCTGACATAGGTATCCGATCCACGGATGGATCATCGCCGGTTTTGTTGCCTCGATCATGGGGGTGAACGGA
>JAOPYW010000287.1 GCA_025964405.1 Thermoleophilia bacterium
TGCCCGCCGGGGTTGCCGATCTGCGTGTGCGGAGCCGAGGCCGTGGCCGACACGATCACCCGCAAGGCGTTGACACCGTCGCCGGCAGAGGTGGACCGCAACCCTCGCTCGGCCTCGACCAAGCTTCGCGCGGCGCGCCGCATCGATCCGCCGCGCCCCCATGTCATGGGCGGTGCCCGATGAGCACGCGCTCACGCTCGGCCGACGCGGTTCCCGCCAGCGCCGACCCGTGGTGGGGCGGCGAGGAGGCGACAGCCGCGACGGGTGCCTTCGGCGCTCCGGTCGCGTCCGGTCGCCCGAAGCCTGCCGCCACACGTCCACGTCGCCGCAGGTCGCCCTTCGCCCGCCTGTTCGCGCTGCCGCTGACGCTGCTCGGCGACGCCATGCAGCGCAGCCCGACCGTCCGCAGGCTGGTTCGGCGCTTCGTGGTGATCGTGGCACTCGGCTGCGTGACCGCGGGCGCCGTCGGCGTCATCCTCGTCAACAACATCGTGATCAGTCGCTCGGCAGAGCTCGGCACGCTCGACCAGGAGCGGCGCGACTTCCAGCGCGAGAACGCGGTACTGAACGCCCAGACGGCGAAGCTCTCCGCGCCCCAGCTCGTGATGATCAAGGCCCGACGTACGCTCGGCATGGTCGAATCGCCCCAGCTGCCGAGCTACATCTACCTGCAGCCGTGCAGCCATGAACTGACGGCGGCGCAGCGAGCCGTCGCCGCACGCGCGACCGGCGCGGGTCCCGTTTCCTGCGCACCACGCCGCATCACCAAGGCGGCGGCTCCCACTGCCGGCGGCACACCTGACACCAGCACCAAGGAGCCGTGAGCCATGGGCACCAAGTCACCCACCCCGAACGCACTCGACCTGACGATCCCGCGGCGCCGCCTCGCGTTGCTGCTCGTCGGGTTGCTGCTGCTGCTCCTGCTCGTCGCCTCACGCACGGTGTGGCTGCAGTCGGTGAAGAACCGCACGCTGACGAAGTACGCGACCACGCAGCAGCAGAACACGCAGGAGCTGCCGGCCGTGCGTGGCGCCATCGTCGATCGCAACGGCGACACGCTGGCGATCGGCGAGGAGGCCGTCACGTTCTTCGGTGATCCGCGACTCATCAAGCAGCGCGACCGCATCAGCACGGCGCAGCAGGTCTCCGACATCCTCGGCTTCACCAAGCCGCAGCGCGAACAGCTCGTCACCCGGCTCGAGGATGCGAAGGGCGGGTTCGTCTACATCGCGCGCCAGGTGCCCCAGGAGCAGGCGAAGCTCCTCATCGCGGCCAAGATCCCCGGCATCGGGCACTACGACGAGGAGAAGCGCATGTATCCCGCGCGCACCGTCGCGGGCCAGCTCATCGGCGCGGTCGACACCGACGGTCGCGGCATCGATGGCATGGAGCTCCTCTACAACAACTCGCTCACGGGCACCCCGGGCCAGCAGGTGTCGGTGCGCGACCCCGCCGGCGTGCCGATCGACGTGCGCAAGCTCGTGCGCGAACGTGACGGCAAGCCGGTGCAGCTCACGATCGACAGCGTCATCCAGGAGAACACCGAACGCGTGCTCGCAGCCACGGTCAAGCGCTTCTCCGCGGAGAGCGGCCAGGCGATCGTGATGAACCCGACGACCGGCGAGATCTACGCGATGGCGAACGTGCCACTCGTCGATCCGGGCAAGTGGTCGACCGCCACGGGCAACCAGAAGCGCCTCGCCGCCGTCACCGACATCTACGAGCCCGGCTCCACCTTCAAGATCGTGACGATCAGCGGCGCGCTCGAGGACAAGGTCGTGCAGCGCGACACCGAGCAGTACGTGCCGATCAAGCGCACCTTCTGCAAGGAGAAGGACACCTGCAGCGTCGAGGATGCCGAGGAGCGTGCCGGCCCGGAGTACATGAGCACCGAGAAGATCCTCGTGGAGAGCTCGAACCTCGGCACCATCGCCATCGCGGAGCGGCTCACGGCGAAGCGCTTCGACCAGTGGATCACCAAGTTCGGGTTCGGTGCACGCACCGGCATCGACTTCCCGGGCGAGGGGCTCGGGCTGCGAACCCCGCTCAAGCTCTGGTCTGACGTGTCGATCGGCAACATCCCGATCGGTCAGGGTATTTCGGTGACGCCGATCCAGATCGCGTCCGCGTACGCCACGATCGCCAACGGCGGCGTGCGCGTGCAGCCGCACCTGCTCGAGAAGGTCGGCGACGAACCGGCCGCGAAGCCGCAGGCGCGGCGCGTGCTGTCGGAGAAGACGGCGGCGATCATGCGCTCGATGTTCGGCGGCGTCGTGCGCAACGAGCGCGGCACCGGCAACGCCGCGCAGATCGACGGCTACGAGGTCGGCGGCAAGACCGGCACCGCCAACGTCGCCGACGCGAACGGTTACAACAAGCAGGACTACGTGGCCTCGTTCGTCGGCTTCGTGCCGGCGAAGAACCCCAAGCTCGTGACACTCGTCGTCGTGCGCAAGCCGCGCGGCAGCATCTTCGGTGGCGCGGTCGCCGCGCCGGCGTTCGAGCAGATCACGAAGTTCGCGCTCGTGCGGCTCAACATCGCGCCCGACGGCCTCTCCTGACCAGACCGGCATAACGGCGATGCGGCCTGAAAGGCAGCCTCCGCGCGCGATACACTCACGCGCATGAGCAACCAGACGACGCCGTTCCCCGCCGTATCCGCCAAGCCCGACCACGGCGGCATCGAGCAGCACATCCTCGACGTGTGGGAGCGCGACGCGACCTTCGAGCGCCTGCGCGCACGCAACGCGGGTGGTCCGACGTTCTCGATGCTCGACGGCCCGATCACCGCGAACAACTCGATGGGCGTGCACCACGCCTGGGGCCGCACGCTCAAGGACGTCTACCAGCGGTGGTTCGCCCTCCGCGGATTCGACCAGCGCTACCAGAACGGCTTCGACTGCCAGGGCCTGTGGGTCGAGGTCGAGGTGGAGAAGGCGCTCAAGCTCAACTCCAAGCCCGAGATCGAGCAGTACGGGCTCGACAAGTTC
>JAOPYW010000293.1 GCA_025964405.1 Thermoleophilia bacterium
CAGCAGGCCGGGCTGGGCACTCGCCGGCAGCTTGTACCAGCGGGCCACCTCCGGGCCGTCGAAGGCGCGGTACGACAGCGAGGCCGCGCGGGCGAGCGCATCGATCTCCCGCTCGGTGAGCACGTACTGCGGAGCCACGTTGCGTTCGGCGGGCGTGAAGCTGCGGCGGCACGAGGCGACGATGGTGGTGACCTCGGCCGACACGAAGCCGGCGTCGATCGCGCGCATGAGCTCGAGGTGCTCGCCGGCGACCACCAGGTCGACGGCGCCCCACGGGGTCGCGCCGAGCGATCCTTCGGTCTCGGCGTCGGCCGCGACCTCGACGTACATGCCGTGCGGCGTGCGGTCGTCGCCGGCGAGCGGCACGGCGTGCGCCACGAAGCCTGCCGCGCGGCACGCGAGGAGCAGCCAGTCGACGATGAGGAGCGTGCGGTCGTCGGGCAGCCCGCAGACCAGCGCCGACCATGGTCGCAGCTGCGCAGCCGGGCGCACGGCGGCGAGCTCGTCGACGCCCCGGGGCGTGACCGGGGCCGCTGCCGAGGCCGGCTCCACGACCTGCTCAGGCTGGGTAGGCAGGGTGCCGGTCACAGGTCGACCCCCGAGATGCTGCGGATGAGGCGGCGACGCAGGTTCCACGCGGCGTCCGACCAGCGCGACTGGCCCCCGCGGCGCTGGAGCGTGAGGTCCCAGGTGGCCGGGCTCAGCTCGCGCACCTGGTCGAGCACGGCGACGGTCTCACTCGAGTCGAGCAGGATCTCCACGGGGCCGGCGAGCAATTCGTCGTCGAGGTCGACGAGCACGCTGCCGGCGGTCGGCACGGCCGCCGTGGCGATGCGATCGGTGCCCAGGAGCTCCGGGTCGAGGCCGAGGGCGGCGGCGCGGGGCGCGGCCACGCGCTGCACGTCGCCGATGATGATCACGTGGGGTGCGACGCGCGGGCCGGCGCAGGCCACGGCGATCGCCTGGCCGATGCGGCGCGGCGAACCGCCGTCGACGAGCTCGACCGTCGCGCCACAGGCGCCGGCCTGCTCGGCGACACCCGAGGCGCTGCCGAACACCACGAACACCCCGGGAAGGGTGTTGGGCGCGGCGCTGGCCATGCCGAACTCCACGAAGATCGCGCTCGGCACGATGGTCAGCGGCACGCCCGTGTCGGCCTGGTAGGTCGGGTAGTCGGGCGTGACGCGTGCCGGCACGCCGATAACGCCTTGGGCCAAGGCGAGTCCGGCGGCCAGGGTCGGCGACACGGCGCGGTTGAGACGCGCGTTGCGCTTGGGGATGCGCGCCTTGACCGAGCGCACCGAGACCGACTCGTCGTCGGCGCGCGCCACGATCGCCTGCAGCACCGCAGCGCCCGCGACCGAGACGTGCTCGCCGTCGAGCAGCCACTGCGCGACCGCGCCGGCGACGTCCTCGCCGCGCGCAGTCTCGGCGTCGAGCGCCGCGCGCGTGTGGGATGCACCCGGTGCGAGCTGCGTGAGCCCCGGCGCGAGCCCGTGCCCCGGACGATCGATGAGGAGCACGCGCGGCGCGGCGCCGAGCAGTTCGTCGACTGCTGCGCCGGCCGGGGTCACTCCGGGCGCATCGAGCGCCAGCAGGGCGACATCGTCACCGAGACGTGCCACGCCGGCGGCCTCGAGCGCGGCGTCGACGTAGGCGAGCGCCCGGCGCACCGACCCCGCGAGCGAGCCGACGGTGACCACGACATCCTGCACGCGCACTGCGCCCGGCCCGCGCTCGGCGGTCACGAGCCCACAGGTCGCGGCGGCCAGTGCGGGCGCCATCGGGCGCGGCATCGCCGCATCCCGCTCCGCCGCATCCCGCGGCGCCAGCTCGGCGCGACAGCGAATCGTGCCGCGCATGCCGAGCAGTCGGTCGCGCACGAGGATGAGCGCCGGCCGCCCGGTACGCGCACTGGTCGCGAACGCCTGGTCGAACGCACGCACGAACCCGGCCGCCGTGGGCTCGGGGTCGAGCACGACGGCACCCTGCATGCGCGCGGCATCCACGTCATAGGTGATGCCGACCACGGCACCGGGCGTGTGCAGCTGCACGAACTGCTCGAGCGCCGGGCGCAGGCCACGGCGTCCGGCGAAGATGACGAGGCCGCGGGGCACGGCGCGCGTGTCGCCCGTCTGCGGCCACGTGGCATCGGGTGAGGTGACGAGGGGCGCGAGCCCGCTCAGGGCCCGGAGGCGGCGCAGCACGACACCGTGACGTGCGAGCACGCTGGTGCGTGCATCGTCGACGGCCGCGTCGATGGGGGTCGGTCGCTCCTGCCAGGAGCTGACGATGTAGCCGACACCGTTCTCGAGCATGCCTCGGAGGGCGACCAGACCGAGGTCGCCCGTCAGCAGGTCACCTGCAGCGAGCAGGCCCTGCGTTCCCTGTGGCTCCTCAGTGGGGAGCACGTGTCCTCCGTTGCCTCCTGCCCACAGCTCCCGCGCTGCGGACGTCCTCACCTGACTATCGCCCAGCCGGCACCGCGCTGTTGCAGTCGCGCTCCCGCCGTGCGGTTGTCGAACGACGTGTTCACGCCGATTCGACCGTTGCACAGGCAACCTGACAGATAGCGGTTCACAGATCGCGGTTTCCGTCGTACGTTGGTGGCAGGGACGCATGCAATTCACTGGACCACGTCGGGCCGACACCTGACCCATTCGAAGCGCATGAGTAATTCACGGACGAAGGATTTTCCGATGCGCAGGCGACTTCTGCTGGTGCTGGCACTGCTCGTGATGGGTTCGGCGCTCGCCGCTCCCATGTCGGCATCTGCCGCGAATGAATACGGTTCGACCTCGAAGTGGCCCTGGTCGGGCTACTGGTGGCCGATGCTCCAGAACGGCTACAACCTCTACACCGACAACGGTCCGCTGCAGAAGTACGACCAGTACATCTACCAGACCACCGGTGTCATGGGTAAGTCGCAGGCGTGGGAGAAGGCCAACCACTCCACGACCGACCAGGCGAACTCGTGGTGGGGCTACTGCCATGCATGGTCGTCAGCCTCGATCCTCGCGCCGGAGCCCGCTGCGGTCACCCGCGCCGGCGTCGGGTTCAACACGAACGACGTGAAGGGCATCACCACGGCGCTCTACTACGAGCCCACCTTCTCGTGGCTCTCCGGCACCCGCGTCGACGACGTGAACGACAAGTCGTCGGCCGCCTACAAGGACATCAGCCCGGCGTGGATGGACTACCTGCTCCGCTACTACGTGCGGTACTACAAGTACCCGTTCATCATGGACGTGAATGCCGACAGCCAGGTCTGGAACTACCCGGTCTTCGCCTACACCCGTGACAGCTCGGTGGCTGCGAACGGCGTGGAGACGGTGAACACGACCATCTGGTACTCGAGCCCCGACTGGAACGCGACCGGCACGAAGTACTTCTCCAAGAACTACTCGTACCAGCTGCAGGCAGGCACGCTCGGATCGTGGACCGGCGCATCGGTCAACGACCATCCCGACTTCGCCTGGGTGCCGACCGGCAAGCGCGCCGGAACGTCGACCAACCCGTACGTGACCTCGGCCAACGTGAGCGCGATCACGGGCCTGACGAACTGAATCCAGGAGCATTCGGTCGCGGCCCTCGTCACCCCGATTCAAGGGGAGGCGGGGGCCGTGCCGATATCGACGCCATGTCTCGTTCACAGCCCTTCCGTATCGCCATCTCCATCTTCGTGTTCGCACTCGCGATCGCGGGCGGCCTCATCCTGTTCTCCGGCAACTCGCCCGACACGAAGTCGAAGTCGGCTGCAGGCGGGGGAGCTGACGCGACCAGTGCCATCTGGGCGAAGGGCGACACCTGGACGGTGCTCGTGGCCCAGGACGGTGCTGCCGTGTCACCCGACACGAAGCGATCGGTGTCCAACGTGACGTACCGATTCCGGGTCGAGCGCGCACCGAAGGGCGCGAAGGGCGACTGGGGCGTGTTCGTGTCGCAGGACGGCGCCGAGGGCCCGTTCGCCGATGGTTGGCACCTCACCTACGCCGAGGACGCCAAGGGCTACATGAACCTCACGTACGTCGCGCAGGGCGCGCAGCAGCGCATGGAGGCGAGTGTCGCGAGCATCGTGCTCGGTGTGAGCTTCCCGTACGAGGTGCAGTACCGCACCGCTCCCAAGGCCGAGACCCGTATCCCGCAGTCGGAGCTGCTCGCACAGTCGACGCTGCCGCCGAGTGAGCTGCCGAGCAGCGGCGGCGAGAACGGCGCGACACCGCCGACGAACGCGCCGAGCGTGGGTGCCGGCGAGCTGCCGCCCGGCGTGCCGGCGAGCGCCGTGGTCGACGCACCCGGCTGAGCTGACCCCTTCGATCGGCGCAGCGTCTAGGATCGAGTGCATGAGCGCACTCCCGGATCGTAACCTCGCCATGGAACTCGTTCGCGTCACCGAGGCCGCCGCACTGGCTGCGGCACGCTGGGTGGGTCGCGGCGACAAGAAGGCCGCCGACCGCGCCGCCGTCGACGCGATGCGCTCGATGCTCGCGCGCATCGAGATGGACGGCCTCGTCGTGATCGGTGAGGGCGAGAAGGACGACGCCCCGATGCTCTTCAACGGCGAGCGCATCGGCAACGGCAAGCCGCCGCTCGTCGACGTCGCGGTCGATCCGCTCGAGGGCACGACGCTCTGCGCGAGCGGTGCGCCGAACGCCATCGCCGTGATCGCGATCGCCGAGCGCGGCGCGATGTTCGACCCGGGCCCCTGCTTCTACATGGAGAAGCTCGTCACGGACAACGAAGCCGCGATGGCGATCGACATCGAGCGTCCGATCGAGGACAACGTGCGCGCGGTCGCTGCCGCCAAGGGCAAGCCGATCAACGAGACGACCGTGCTCATGCTCGATCGTCCGCGCCACGAGGAAGCCAAGCGCCGCGTGCGCGAGATCGGTGGGCGCATCCGCCTGATCGGCGACGGCGACGTGGCCGGTGCGATGACCGCCGCCACCGAGGGCTCGGCCATCGACATGCTGTACGGCATCGGCGGCACGCCCGAGGGCGTGCTCGCGGCGGCGGCCATCCGCTGCATCGGCGGCGAGATCCACGCCCGCCTCATGCCGCAGTCGGAGGAGGAGAAGCTCGCCGTGCTCGACTACGGCATGGACCTCAAGCGCATCCTCACGCGTCGCGACCTCGTCGCGGGGCAGGACGTGTTCTTCGCCGCCACCGGCGTCACCGACGGCGACACGCTCCAGGGCGTGCGCTACTCGCGACGTGGTGCGACCACCGAGTCGATCGTGACCCGGGCACGCTCCGGCACCGTGCGCACGATCCACGGGCAGCACAACCGCGAGAAGCTCGAGGCCTACCTCAACTCCACCGGCATGTCGCTCAGTGAGGGATCACCGATTCCCGCCGGCATGCTCGAGTAGCGCACCTGCTGGCCACCGCGGTGGCCGGGTGCGACCTACGGCGCGCCACTGGCGAGTCGATCGAGCGCGCTCCGGGGAGGTGAGGGGTGACATGGATGTCACTCGCCGCACCACGACGCTGCCTGCCAGCGGTTCCGCCATTCCCGCGCTCCGCGACGGGCCGGTGATCGTGCTCCCCAGTGGCGTACGGCTCCAGCGCGAGTCGGTGAACGGCATCCGCGTCACCGATGCGCAGCTGCAACAGGCGATCCTCGGCGTGCTGCAACTCCCCCTCGCCGACCAGCAGCTCATGGCGCGGAGCGGCGTGGTGATCGAACTCCTGCCAACCGTCACGCTCAATGGCGGCAAGCAGCTCGGTGCGACCAACGTCGGCCAGGACTTCTTCGGCACGTGGATCCCCTCCTCGATGAAGGTCACGGTCGGCTCGAGCACGGAGATCGCCCGCCTCGGCGTCGACGCCATCGCCGAGACCGTGCAGCACGAGATCGGGCACGTCATCTCGGTGATCACGCGGCAGGACCAGTCGGAAGAGGCTGCGATCAGGTACGCGGCCACGCACTGAACGCGCGACCTCGCTACCCTCCTCCACCCTTTACGGCTGCACCCGGGATGTACCTCTCTAACTGACCAAAGTTGGTTAGTCCCATCGCCGTTTTCAGACCTGACAAATCGTCGCCATTTCTTGAGATATAGGACCGAGCGAACGCCGGCTTGAAGCCTTTTGGGTCTACGCCGGTCATACCCGCTCGTGCGGCCACATCCTTCACAAGTGCGTAAATCACCCGTGAGGACCGGTTCTCTCCTTGCGGGACCCCTCGATTTGGAATGACATATTCATTCCCGGCTGGCGAATGCGTCTCTCGATAACCCTTGAGCACGTCTAAGAGTTTGGGCGATGTGATTGTCATCCGTTGCGTAATGACTTCCCCCCCTCTCCCCGCAATGCGGATCGTCGAGCGACTAAAGTCCACGTCTGCCCATCGCAAGCGCGACGCGCCTTCGCGTGACGCGCCTGTGCCGACAAGGACATGCAGGCATAGTTTTTCCGCGTCGCTCACGGCAGCTGACAAAAGGCTTTCCACTTCTACGTCACTAAGGTCCGTTCGGAGAGGCTGACTTGGCGCGTCTCTCGGACGAACAATCTGCCACGGGCTCGCTGCGATGTACCGTTGTTCTTTAAGCCATTCGAAGAATCCCGAAATTGCCGTAGCATCGAGCTGTCGAGTCTTAACAGCGCGGGAGGACCGATGCTCTGCCCATCGCCTGCAATCCTCCGCCGAGACTTCAGTGGGACCTTTGGGAGCGACGAATTTTGCGAATTTAGAGACGATCGATCGGTACGTGTCTGCGGTCGATGCCGGCCTCGAGGAGACATAGGCGTTGATGGCGGAATCGAAGTGACGGTATACGTCCTCGAGTTCCCTATGCACCCAGGCATCATGCAAGAACTCGACCACCACGCGGGCGGCGTTCGCAGCTAGGCGCGCATGCCGGTGTTCAACGAAGCCTTCCGAAATACGCCCATGACCAGTCCCTGCCATGTTGCGCAACTCCGCTAGAGACTGGACAGCCGTGGCGAGGTTGGTCGCTACTTTGCGGGCTGCCCGGTATTCGGGATCCCCCTCACTGATCGGTTCTAGTTCGGATAGAGCGCGCTTGAAGAGGTCGAGCAAAGAGTCGCGTCTTGAGTACTCGATTTGAGCCGCATCGAGGACAAGCTTCGACATCGCTTCAACGAGCTCCTTAGCGGACCCAATTGCAGCCGCCGGGTCGTCGGCAAGCAACGCTGAAAGACGCACTCGCACTCGATCGACGCCAGACTCATCTCCGATTGAGACCAGGTGCGGCAAGCGCACATCGAATGCGTCTGACCCAGCCAAGGCCATCAGCTCGCCGTTGTCGGTGATGGGAACTCCATCTGCCCGAAGGCAGTGAAGGAGCGATCGACCTTGGGACGTGATCTCTCCGTTTGGGGCGCGCGACCATTCGGAGATCGCCTTCACCATGATTTTGAGGAGGCGAGAATGGCTCTCGGATGACAAGACGTCGTGGGTCCCCAGATATGAGCGCGCAACGTGCTCGCGGATACCAACATCCGGTTCAGGACCCACGTCACTTCGGTCAAATCCTTGCCCGTTCATCAACTCGGAAATGGATCGAATATCTCCGTGTGTCGTGCACAGGGTTACGAATGCGTCGATCGTTTTAGGTGATAGTTCAATATTGACCATTCACCTATTGTAACGAGCGGCACTTGCGCAACTGGAGAGAGTTGGACCGCCCCCGCCCAGCCGACCCGTGCGCGCCGCTCAGGCGCCGACGATGCCGCCGGCCTGACGCGTCGCGGCGCGCGCGATGAGTGCGTCGACGATGCGGCGCGGCACAGTGCGACACCCGAGGCGCGAGCCGTCGATGCCGTACCCGTGGTCATCGGAGCCGGCGGTTTGCACGAGCCCGTTGGCGATCGCGAATTCGGAGATCTGCTGCACGACGTCACCCTCGTGCGACGGGTGGTCGGCCTCGACGCCATCGAGCCCCACGCTGACCGCCTGCTGGATCGCCGCCTCGCGGAACCCCTGCTTCGTGCGCGCGCCGGGGTGGGCAAAGACCGCGACGCCACCCGCGTCGTGGATGACCCTGATCGCGCGCTCGACCTGCACGCCGTCGCGTGACACCCAGGCGCGGCCCCCCGAGCCGAACCAGTCAGTGGTGAACGCCTCGTCGACCTCGGTGATGAGACCGGCGGCGATCATCGCGCGAGCGATGTGCGGACGACCGGGCGGCGCCGTGCCGGCCTCGCGCAGCACGTCGTCCATGGTCACCGCTCCGTCGAGCTGCTGGATGCGCTGCACGATGGCCTCGGCGCGCTCCATCCGTTCGTTGCGCATCGCCGTGAAGAGCGCCTGCAGGCCGGTGTGCGCCGGATCGACGAAGTAGCCGAGCATGTGCACGGGGTTGCCGGTCTCACCGGTGCAGGAGAGCTCCACTCCGGCGATGCACTCGATGCCGAGCGAGGCGGCCATGCCCTGCGCCTCGGCGACGCCGTCGGTCGTGTCGTGGTCGGTGAGGGCGATGCCGGCGAGTCCGCGCTCCGCGGCCAACGCCACCACCTCGCGGGGCGGCAGCATGCCGTCACTTGCGGTGGAGTGGGTGTGGAGGTCGAAGCGATCGCGAGACATCGGTACGTACATTGTACGCGACGCCGGAAATCGGAAACGCGCGCCAAGGCGCAGCGCCCGGCTTAGAAGAGGCGCATCAGCTCTTCGCCGTCGACGCAGCGCGCGAGCACCTCGTCGAGGGCGACGAAGTCGTAGCCCCACTTCTCGAGCAGCACCCGCGCCTGCGGGGCGAGTTCGGGGGCCACGAGGATGCCGCGTGCGGGGGCGTGTGCGGGGTTCTTCTGCACCTCGTCCATGTAGCGGTTGAGCTGCTCGACGGCGGCGGCCGTGGCCCGCACGCGCTTGATCTCGACCACGCAGGTGCGCTCGTCGGCGTCGCGGCAGAACAGGTCGACCGGCCCGACCTCGGTGAACAGCTCGCGCTGGAGCCCGACCATGCCGTCCTCGATCGCGTGCGGCGTGGCGAAGATCGTGGCCTGGATGTCCTTCTCGCGGCCCTCGCGCACGAGCTTCGCCTCGTCGACCAGTTCGTAGCGCGAGTCGGCCTGCACGTCCTCGACGTCGATGATCAGCGTCTCGCCGGTGGCCTGGCGCGTGATCGTGATCGTGCGCCCGTCCTCGGTCACGGCCGTCGGCCCGGGCATGTAGTTGATCGGCTTGGCGCCCTGCACCGCGTTCACGACGACCGAGCCGTCGTCCTTGAACAGCACGACGCGATCACCCGACTCCAGGGTCGTGACCAGGCGGCCTTCGTAGCGGATGCTGCAGCGTGTGACGAGGATGCGCATGGCGGGCATCGTACCGATCGCGCCGGACGGTAGTTCCGCGCTACTCGCTGAATTGGGGCGACTGGGCCGCAGTGGAGTCCTCGGCGTCGCCGTCCGTCTCCGTGGGCGCCGAACTCGTCGACTCGCCCGTCCCCGTGGCGTACACCGCCAGCTCGTTGATGCGCGCCCGGAAATGGTTGGCGTCGTGGATGTCGACCGCGAGGCGGCTGACCCACAGGAGCACGTAGCGCGTGCTGCTGCCCTTCAGGTCGACCGGGATCTTCACGCCGGTCTCGACACGCGTCACTGGGCTCACGCGCTTCCACCCGGCGAGCGTCGGGGCGATGGTGTCGGCCGTGCGTACCTCGACCGTCCAGCCGGGCAGGTTCGTCACGAACCCGATGTCGCGCACGTCCTGCGGGGAGTCGAAGGTGAGCACGATGCCGACGCCGTGCTTGGCACCCTCCTGCGGGCCCCCGAAGTCAGGGAGGTCGTAGCCCTCGGTCTGCCACGAGGTCGACGTGTCGTCGTCGTCGAGGTTGCCGATCAGGTCTTCGCGCTCGGCCCCGTCGCCCGGGTCGGGATCGAAGGAGCGCACGGTCGTCGGCGCGATCACGCGCACCGGTCCGTTCGACGACTGCGGGTCGTCGCGGTTCACCTGGTCGCTGCCGCGTTCGCCGGCGATCATCAGGCCGACGATCACGAGCGCCGCGATCGGCACGAGCACCATCGACCACGCGAGCAGCCGCGCGCGCAGCTCCCCCGCATACCTGCGCCGAATCGATCGCGGGCGGCGCATCGGGGCGGTGCCGTCGAGCACCTCGACCTCGTCCGCAGCGAGCCGGCGGCGCTCGCCCCTGCTGGTGGTGACGGGGAACTCCTCCGTGCGGGCCTGCACGTCGGTCGCCAACAGCGTCTCGTCCGCAGCGGCGGGCGTGATGCCCCCGAGCACCGTCTGCGCGGCGGCGAGCTCCGACGCGAACGCACGCATCGAGCCGTGGCGGTCGAGCGGGTCGGTCGCGAGCGCCGTGGCGATCGCACCCGCGAGCCGTGGCGACACGTCGGGACGCACGGCCTGCACGTCGGCGGCGGTCAGCCCGGCCGGCGGCGTGTGCTCGCTCAGCGCGGTGAACAGCAGCGCCCCGAGGGCGTAGATGTCGTCGGTGGGCTCGCTGGGCGCCAGTGCGTCGACCTCGCGCAGCTCCGGGGCCGCATATGGGTCGCCGACGAGCTGCGCCACGTAGCTCCCCCCGCCGAAGTCGACCAGCTTGACGTCGCGGTCCTCGGTGAGCAGCACGTTCTCGGGGCGGAGGTTGCCGTGCACCACGCGCTGCCCGTGCGCGTACGTGAGCGCGCGGGCGATCTGCAGCCCGTAGGCGACCACCTCGGCGACCGCGAGCGGCGCGAAGCGCTCGATGCGCTCGTGGAGGTTCTCGCCGCGCACGAACTCGAGCACGATCAGCGGCATGCCGTCGTGCTCGCCGCGATCGATGACCAGCGCGATGTGCTCGTGCGCGAGGCGCGCGACCTGCGAGGCGACCTCGAGCTGCTGCTCGACGACCGCCACGTCATCGCGATGGCGGGGGTGGAACAGCTTGACCGTGACGCGGCGGTGGAGCCGGTCGTCGTAGGCGCGGAAGGCCGTCGACAGCGGACCATGCCCGATCAGCCGCTCGACCACGAAGCGCTGCGCGATGCGTGCACCGAGGAGCTCCTCGGGCACGAGGCCTGGCGAGGGGTCGGCCATCGCCTAGGTCTGGCCGTCGGGGATCGCGTTCTCGAGGCAGTTCGGGTCGGCGGCCGCCGCGGCCTTGCCGCCTGGATCCTTGTCGGGGAGCCCGCCGAAGCGCTGCAGCGGCCAGTAGACCATGAACGCCTTGCCGACGATGAAGTCGCGTGGGAGGAACCCGAACCGGCGGCCGTCGGCGGAGTTGTCGCGATGGTCGCCGAGCATGAGGTACGTGCCCTTGGGCACGGTGGCCGGGCCCCAGTTGGCGAGGCCGTCGTCGATGCCGTCGGTCTTCGCGAGCGGGTGCAGGTAGGGCTCGCTGAGCTTCTTGCCGTTGATGTAGGCCTTGTGGTTCTTGACCTGCACCTTGTCGCCGGGGAGCCCGATGACGCGCTTGATGTAGTTCGTGTCGGCCGGCACCACCTTGCGCGTGCCGTCGTCGGCGCGTCGCGCCATGCCATCGTCGCCCGCGACGATCGAGGGGTCGGGCTTGCCGTCCTGGCCGAGCCCCGCGGGCGGATTGAAGACCACCACATCCTTGCGGTGCGGGTCGGTGAAGCGGTAGGAGAGGCGGTCGACGAGTACGCGGTCGCCGCACTTGAGCGTGTTCTCCATCGAGCCCGAGGGGATCTTGAACGGCTTCACCAGGAACTGCTGCACGAGGAAGGCGAGCAGCAGCGCCGCGCCGATCGTGAGGATGACCTCGAGCAGCGTGCCGCGGCCCTCGTCGGGGTCGTCGCGAAGCAGGGCCTCGTCGTCGAGGTCGTCGTAGCGGTTGCGGTCGCGGCGGCTCATCCTGAGGATCCTACCCGTGTGCGCGCGATCGGTTCACGGTTGTCGCTGCAACCCGCCCCAACCAACGGGTGAAGGCCGCCCCGAGGGGCGGCCTTCCTGGTCTCCTCGGGGCCGCGCGCCGTGCGCACAGCTCCCCAGAATGTGTGGTGCGCACAGGGCGCTGCGTGCCCTAGAAGTCGAAGGGCGTGATCTGGTCGGTGGCGAGCGCCGACACGAAGCGATCGATGTCGGCTTCCATGTTGGCGCGCGTGAGCTGCTCGAGGTCGTCGATCAGGCGATCGGTGCCGCGGTTGAGCACCTCGTCGAAGCGCTCGACGTCCTGGTGGCGGTAGATGCCGCGCTCGGCCCACTCGCAGTTGGGGCAGCGGAGCTCGATCTCCCAGCAGTCGTCCTCGGTCTCGCGCCACGAGACGGGATAGACGAGCCCGGCGTCGCACTCGGGGCAGCACTCGAGGTCGACGGTGCCGTCGGTCTCGTGCGGGAGCGCCTCCTCCGCGTGGAAGTAGACGATCTCAACGCTCTTGCCGCTCGGCAGGATGATCTTCTTGATGTGGAAGTCGCCCATGATGTCCTGGTCTCGAAAGCTGGAATACCGCCGCGGAGGGGCCGCGACTGAATGAGGTATCGGCGCTCGAACGGCGCCCTTGAGCGGTTTGTCGGCGGATGTGGGGGAAGCCGTCTGCGCTTCGGCCAGCTTGCGATACGCTGGCTGCACCCGGGAGGGCCCCGGCGAAATCGGAAGCGACGCTCCCATGCCGGATCGACCCCAGACAGATTCACAGTTCGAACTTGCCGGCACCTTGCGGCACCACCCGATCGAGGGAGGGTTCTGGACCCTCGACCTCGACGAGCCGGCTGCGACCGTCGGCGACCATCTCGTGCTCGTAGGAGCTGACGCCGCAGCGCGGGCCGCGGGCGCGGGCACACGGGTCGTGGTGCGCGGTGCGCAGCAGCTCGACACGGTCGACTTCCTGATGGCCGGACCGCGGTTCGAGGTCGCGAGCCTCGAGGTGCAGGCATGAGCCGCGTGGGCCGGGTGCAGCGATGCTGGGGAGCCGTGCTCGCACTGCTGGCGTGCATGGCCGTCGCACCGGGTGCGGCGGGCGCGGCAGCGCCCCCGGCGTCGGTGACGGTCGTCGTCGCGGCGCAACCGAGCGTTGACGGCACCTTCGCGAGCACCGCGACGTGGACGGCCCCACCGGCGACCGACCCCACGCGCCTGACGTACGACGTGCAGGTGACCTCCGACGGCGTGGCAGGTGCGCCGACGCTCGGCGTGACGGGCACCTCATTTGCGTTCGCGGCGCGCGCGGGCGCGACGGTGTCGGTGAGCGTCGCGACCCATG
>JAOPYW010000300.1 GCA_025964405.1 Thermoleophilia bacterium
CCATCACCACGAGCGCCTCGACGGCCGCGGCTACCCGCACGGGCTCGAGGGCACGCGCATCCCGCTCCAGTCGCGCATCATCTTCGTGGCCGACGCGTTCGAGGCGATCACCTCAGACCGTCCCTACCGACGCGGCCGCCCCGCATCCGAAGCACTCGCCGAACTCGAGCGCTGCGCCGGCACCCAGTTCGATCCCGACTGTGTCGCCGCGCTCGTTCGCGCGATGAACGCGGCCGGCGCGGAGAACTGGGCCCCGGCCTCGGCCCGACGCCTGCGAGTCGTTCGTGACACCGCATCCCCTGCCCAGGAGGCAGCATGATCGTTCGTTGGACCAGCGTGGCGACTGCCGTCACGGCGCTCCTGACCGTCGGCCTGCTCGCGGCGGGCTGTGGCAGCAGCGACGACGACGGAGCAGCCAAGGCCTCACCGAAGCTGGTCGCGCCGCCCGCCCTCGCGAAGCGCGGCACCCTCGTCTTCTGCAGTGACATCGGCTATCCGCCGCTCGAGTTCGAAGGCGACGACGGCGCGCCCGCCGGAGCCGACATCGAGATCGGCCGCGCGCTCGCGAAGCGCATGCAGCTCAAGGCGGAGTTTCGCCAGACCGGATTCGACGGCATCCTCGCCTCCCTCACCAAGGGCGACTGCGACGCCGTGATCAGCGCGATGACCAACAACGCCGAGCGCCGCAAGGACGCTGCCTTCGTCGACTACCTCGACGTCGGCCAGAGCCTGCTCGTGCCGACCGCGAACGAGTACGACATCGCCGGTCTCGACGACATCGAGGGACGCACCATCGCGGTGCAGCAGGGCACCACCAACGAGCAGTTCCTGCGCGACCGAATCCAGGCGGGCGACTGGAAGCAGGCACCCACCATCAAGACCTTCGCCGACGACGCCGACGCCGCCGGGGCGCTCGCGACCGGCACGGCCGACGCCTACTTCGGCGACTCCCCCACGGCTGCCTACTACATCGGCGAGGACGCGTTGACCTACGCCTTCGCGGGCAAGCCGATCAACGCCGAACCGATCGGCATCGCCGTCGACAAGTCGGACCACGTGCTCCACAAGCAGCTCCAGGCCGGCATCGACGCGATGTACGATGACGGCGCGATGTCCACCATCCTCAAGCGCTGGAAGCTCGACGACTTCGCGCTCGACGCCTGACGCCCGGCGCGCCGCGCTCGGCCCGCGCGCTCGGCACCTAGCGCGTACCGTCCATCGCCTCGTTCGCGAGCTCGTCGGGGCGCGCATTGTCGGCCCGATACACGTGCGCGAAGTCGACGTGCTCGAACTGCGGAATCACGGCCTTCACCTGCGCCGCGATCGGCTTGAGGTCGGGCGCCTTGATCTTGTAGACACCGGTGATCTGCTTGATGACGAGTTCTGAATCCCCGCGCACCGCGAGCCGCTTCACGCCGACCGACGCTGCGTGCTCCATGCCACGCAGCAGGCCCGTCCACTCGGCGACGTTGTTGGTCGCGCGCCCGACACGAACGCCGTCGACGTACGCCTCGTTGCCCTCCGGGTCGTAGAGCACCCAGCCGTAGGCCGCCGGGCCCGGGTTTCCGCGCGAGCCGCCATCGAAGTGCAGTCGCCAGGTTCCAGTCGCGGTGTCTGCGTTGGCTGGGGAGCCGTGCGCCGCAGCCGCGTTCGACTGCGTGAAGACGTCAGGCGCCGCCGGCTCGGTCGGAGCCGAATGCTCCAGCTCCGGCGTCGGGAAGTGCAGCGACTCGGCAACCGTCACCGGCAGGTCGAGCCGCCGCGTGAGCATGCCCGCGACGTCGGTCGCGACCGCCTCCACCGCGCGTGAGCGCTCGATGAGGAGCAGGGCGATGCCTCGTTCGGCGAGCAGGTCGATCTCGGCGTCACTCGCGGAGCAGGCCACCACGAGCGCGAGCCCGTCGAGCGCGAGCAGCTGCACGAGCACGTCACGTACCGCACCGGTGTGAAGCGCGACGAGCGCGTTCGCGACCGCGTGGTCGGCCCGGCCGTGCGCGGTGAGTTCGGGATCGAGCGCACCGAGCACGTTCCACACCTCGCCTCCCCCGGCTGGGCCGAGCCGACCCACGCGACCGAATCCGACCGTCGATGGCAGGCGCATGTCGAGCACGTCGAAGGCCGGTTCCTCGTAGGGGTGCGCGGCCGCATAGGCGCGCACGACTGCCGGCACCAGGTATGCCGGGGCGACGACCTCGAAGCGGGTCTCCTCCGTGCGCTCCAGCTCCCCCCGCACACCGACGGCGGGATTCGTACCCTCGCCGCCACGGAAGCTGCCGGTGCCGACGGTCGACCACGAGCACATGTCGTAGGCGCCGATCGTGCCCGCGCCTGCGGCGAACACCGCGTTCGACACCGCTTCGAACGCGTCGGTCGGCACATAGCCCACGAACTTCTGCGTGTCGCGCTGCACGGCCCGGATCGGGGCGAGCAGCGCTTCACCGGCCACCGGCACGAGCCCGACCAGGGCAGCGAGTCGCTCGTCGACGCCGCCGCGTCCGCCGCCGAGCAGGAGCGCCGCATCGAGCACGACCTGGTCGGCGCGCTTCCACGACGTGACGTCATCGGCTGCGCCCACGAAGGGGTCGTAGCCGCGTCGCCCCGAGCCGCGCGCGGCTCCCTCGGTGGGCGGCACGGCGAACACCGCCACCTGCTGCGACCCGCCGTCGAGCCCGATCAGCGCTCCATCACTCGAGCAGAGCACGAGCGACGCTCCGAGCTGGGCCCGGTCGCCCGCCAGCAGGCGCGCCGGCCGGCTCCGCGGCCACTCGAGCGCGTCGGCGAGCGCATCGACGATGGTTGCCACCGGACGCGCACCGAAGCGCTGGAAGTCGGCTGCCACGTCAGGAGCTCGTGCGTGCGCCGTGCGCGAGGTTGGCGTCGCGCTGTCGCGGATCGAGCGAGGCGATCACCGTGTTGAGCATCGCCACGTGCTCCTTGCGCGCGTCGACGATGCGCTTCACGACGGCGCGCGCGTCGTCATGCGCGAGGCTGTCGATCAGCGGCTCGTAGCGGTTGACGGCCTGCAGTTCCTCGGCCAGGTTCGACCGGAGTGCCTGAAGATCACTGACGAGTTCGCTGACGCGCATGGGAGTGCTCCTGATTCGCTGGACGTTCGTCCGACGGGAGCTTACCCAACGCGCCTGTGCCCGCTCCTAGAACAGGTCGCCGCCGTAGGTGTCGCCGCCGTAGCTCACCTCGTCGTAGCCACCGCCACGCGAGACGTTGCCGAGTTCGTCGAGGCCGCGCCCGGCGTCGTCGACGCTACCGGCGCCGCTTCGGTCGATCGCGCCGCCGAGGTCGTCGACCCAGGTGTTCGATTCGCCGAGGTAGGTGCCTGAGCCGGAACCGACCGGCGCGTCATCCGCGACCGACGCGATGTAGGAGTGCTTCGCGGCTGGCGCCTTCGCGGCCGTCGCGGCGTCATCGAGCTTCGATCCGAGCAGGTGTGAGATGTCGTCGAACGCCTTGCCGCCGACGGTGCAGATCGTGCCGCGCATCGCGTTGAAATTGAGGTTCATGGTTCGTCCCGTCATCGTGGCCCGTCGCATCCCGACGGGCTCCCCTGCCTCGGTATCGAAGGAACGGGGTGTCGTGTTTCCGCCAACTGCAACTCGTGCGACCGGCGAACCGATGACCAGGTGATGCACGCGCTGGGGGGCGGGTGCACGACTCGGGGGTACCACGCATGTCGCTCGTCTCACCAGCTGCCGCACCACTCCTGACCGCAGGTGCGGTCGTCGTCGGGGGCCTGCTCGGCTACGCCGCGACTCGCACCGACGGTTCGCAGTACATCTCGCACGACTACGGGCCCGACGTCGTGATCACGCCCAGGAGCCAGGATGCAGCGCGCTCCTCGCTCGTGCGCCAGCGGGTGTTCGGCGGCATCACGATCGCTGCGGGCGCGGCCCTCAGCCTCGCCAGCGTGCTGCGCCCGGGACTCGGCACGCGAACCGCGATCGCCGGTGCCGGCATGGCTGCGTTCGGCATCGGCAAGCTGATCAAGCTCGACGGGGCGGAGGCCAAGCTGTCGAAGGCGCTTCCCGAGCACACGCCGATCGGTACGCCCAGCTACGACCGCGACTATCGCGGGTGGGGCTCCTACCACTCCGGATTCGGGGGGCTCGGCTCGAGCTACTCCGGCTCCTACGCGTACTCGGCGCTGGCCGACTGGTAGCCCAGGCGACGGCAGCGGTGGCGCGAGCGGCCGGAGCTGAAGACTCGCGACGCCCGAGCCGGGGCTCGGGCGTCGCAGGCAATTCGAACGATCGAGGCAGGCGTCAGCCCACCGGTCGCATCACGCGTCGAACTTGAGTTCGTCGATCTGCGCCTTCTGGATCTTGCCGGAGAAGTCGATGTAGAGCGCCTTCCACTCGGTGTACACGTCGAGGGCTGCGGTGCCCGCGTCGCGATGACCGTTGCCGGTGCCCTTCGTGCCGCCGAACGGCAGCTGGATCTCCGCGCCGGTCGTGCCGGCGTTGATGTAGGTGATGCCCGTGTAGAGGTCACGCATCGCGCGGAACGCCAGGTTGACGTCCTTCGTGAAGATCGAGCTCGAGAGGCCGTAGGTCGTGTCGTTGGCGACCGCGATCGCCTCCTCGAAGGAGCTCACCTTGATGAGCGCCGTGACGGGGCCGAAGATCTCCTCCTGCGCGAGTCGCGACTTCGGGTCGACGTCGCCCCACACGGTCGGCTTGTAGAAGAAGCCGTCGGCGAGGTCACCTTCCGTGGCCCGCTCGCCACCGGTCAGCAGGGTCGCGCCGTCGGCTTCGCCGATTGCGCGGTAGCTGCTGATCTTGTCGAGCTGCTTCTGGTTGACCACCGGTCCGAGCGTGACGTCCTCGTCGAGGCCGTGGCCGAGCTTCATCGCCTCGGCACCCTCGACGACGCGGCGGGCGACCTCGTCGTACACCTTCTCGTGCACGACGATGCGGCTGGCGGCGGTGCAGCGCTGTCCGGTGGTGCCGAACGCGCTCCACACGATGCCCTCGACGGCGAGGTCGAGGTCGGCATCCTCATGCACGATGATCACGTTCTTGCCGCCGAGCTCGAGCGACACGCGCTTGAGGTCCTCGGCCGCACCCTTGGTGATCGACTTGCCGGTCGCGGTGGAGCCGGTGAACGTCACCAGGTCGACGTCGGGGTGCTCGACGACCGCGGCACCGACCGGGCCATGGCCGAACACGACGTTGACGACGCCCTTCGGGAGACCGGCCTCGAGCAGGATCTCGACCAGTCGCAACGAGAGGATCGGGGTGTCTTCCGCCGGCTTGAACACGACGGTGTTGCCGCAGATGAGTGCGGGCGCGAGCTTCCACGACGGGATGGCGATCGGGAAATTCCAAGGGGTGATCGCACCGACGACGCCGACGGGCAGCCGGGTCGAGAGCGCCATCTTGTCGGGCAGCTCGCTCGGCACGACCTCACCGAACAGGCGTCGGCCCTCGCCGCCCATGTAGTAGAGCATGTCGATGGCTTCCTGCACGTCACCGCGGGTCTCGGCGAGCACCTTGCCCATCTCGCGCGTCATCTCGCGCGCCAGGTCTTCCTTACGCTCGATCATGATCTCGGCGGCCTTGAACAGGATCTCGCCGCGATGCGGTGCGGGCATGAGGCGCCACTTGTCGTAGGCGGCGCGGGCGGCCTTCACGGCACGGTCGACGTCGTCCTTGGTCGACTCCGGGAACACGCCGAGCAGCTCGCCGTTCGCGGGGTCGCGGACCTCGAAGGTCTCGCCGCCCGAGGCGTCGACCCATTCGCCGCCGATGAAGTTCTGGTACGTCGCCGTCGCCACTGTCATGCCTACTCCCGAGAGGTCGTCTTCGTTGATTCGGAGACAGCCTATCGGTCAGGCCGAATCGGGGCTATGCCGCGGGGGGAGCTGCGCCGGTCACGATCCGTGCACGACGCCTGCCGTCGTGCGATTGTGCCCGCCCTCGCCACTCATGATGAGCTTGCCGCCGTCGAAGGCGAGGATCGACAGGATGTTGGGAGTGCCACCGGGAACCGGGGTCGTGAAGCTCGCGCCGCCGTCGGTGGAGAGGAAGGCGAAGGTCGTCCAGTCGAACGAGTACCCGGTCGTGGCCCAGACGAGGTCCTCGTTGGGCGCGCTCACGCGCAGGATGCCCCTGCCTGCGGCAGCTGGCAGGATCGCCCACGTCACCCCGCCGTCGGTGCTCTTGTAGAGGTTGAAGCTGCCAGCTGCGTAGGCGACCGTCGGTGACGCGATGGTGAGTGAATCGACGGGACGTGTCAGTCCCGGAACGACACGGGTCGTCCACGTCGCGCCCGCGTCGCTGCTCTGGCGCAGGAAACCGTCGGCGCCGGCGGCGATCGCAGGCCCGTTCGACCGCATCTTCACGCGGAGCAACCGCGAGCCCGCCGCGGCGACGGTGGTCCAGGTCAGGCCGCGATCGATGCTGCGGAGGATCGTGCCGCCGTCTCCCACCGCTTGAACGTCATGGCCTGCCGCCCGCAGCGCCCGAAGCAGCGGCCCTCAGACGTTCGGCGCCGAGGCCTGCACGACGACGCTCGCCGCGTACTGGCCCGGGGCGAGGTCGTTCTTCGTGCGCACGCCCCAGACGAAGTCGGCCTGGCCGGTGCCGGGAGCGAGTGTCTGGGCGACCTTGGTGGGCGCGATCGGTACACCGTGCCACGGGTCGGAGTCGGCCGCCGTGCACGTGCCAGACGCATCTGCTCCCCACGCGCCGACCGAGGCCGCGCCGCCGACGGCCTGGAGGCACACGCCGAAGAAACTCGTCGAACCCGACCACCCCCCGGCCGTGTAGTCGGGGATCTGGGGCGGCAGCTCGCTCACCCGCGTCGCATTCGCGCGTCCGGTGAACACGATCTGGCCGTTGTCGAGCGGATGGATGAAGCTGACGTTCGGGTCCTGGCTTCCGAATGGGTCGTTCCAGGTCGAACCGCCGTCGAGGCTGTAGTTCGCCCACTGCGTCCAGCCGGCGGATCCGCTGGTCGTGAGCCAGACCTGGTCCTCGCTCACCGACGCGACGTTCGACATGCCGCCAATGCCCGACACGGTCCAGGTGGCTCCACCATCGATCGACTTGGCCAGGGATCCATCCTGCGCTGCGTACACGACTGTCGGCGACGCGACACTGACACTGTCGAGCCTGCCGGTCACGCCGCTCACCGGCGTGGTCCAGGTCGCTCCGTCGTCGACGCTGCGGCGGATGAGGCCACTGGCTCCGACCGCGACCATCGGCGTACCGGAGTGGAAGTCGACCCGGCGGAGCCACCCTCCCGCCGACGCCTGGAGGGTCCAGGTCGCGCCCTGGTCGGGGCTGCGGAGGATGACGCCACCGGTGCCTACGGCCACGGTCCGCCCCTGCGAATCCGACTCCACGTCCCACAGGTCTGCCGTGGTTCCCGACACGCGTGATCGCCACGTGGCGCCGCCGTCATCAGAGGTGACGATGCCGCCCTGGTCGCCCACCGCGATGAAACGCTGCTGGTCGATCATCGCAACCCCGTGGAAGTTGGTGCCGGCCACACCGGTCGGCTTGCGCA
>JAOPYW010000302.1 GCA_025964405.1 Thermoleophilia bacterium
GGAACGAACTTCAACGGTATCGCACTCATGCGCAACGCCTCGGCGATCTTGACGCTGCAGGTAGGTGCCAACGATGGCCAGATCATCACCATTTCGCTCGTCGATCTCTTGGGTCCAACTGCGGGCAGCCTCGTGCGGCCCAACACCTTCTTCACGGTGCCGTGGCTCCCGGCCGACATCGCGGGATTCGACATGCACATCGACGACGTGTCGCTGGCGCGGGGGCGCCTCGCGGGTGTACAGAACCGACTCGAGCACGCGCTCAACGTCAACGCGACCCAACAGGAGAACCTGATGAGCGCGGAGTCGCGCATCAGGGACGTCGACGTGGCGGCTGAGATGACCCAGTTCACACGAACGAAAGTCATGCAGCAGGCCGCCTCGGCGATGCTCGCGCAGGCCAACCAGGCACCACAGCACCTATTGCAGCTCCTCAAGCCTGATTAGGAGTGGGCGAGCTGCGCCGAGCGGGCGATCTCCGTCAGAAGCTGAAGCGGTCGAGGAGCCGCTTCTCCTGCTCGTGCACGGCGACCTCGATCTCGACGTGCTGCTCGATGCCGGAGCCCTTGAGCTTCTTCTTGAGGAGCTCGTCGACCTGGAAGACGCCGGAGGAATTGTTCATCGCGATTTCGACGCGGATGGCGCGGTCGGCTCCCGGGGCGAGCGAGACCTTGTCGATGGCTGCGGCGCTGAGCGCGTGGATCGAGAGCGAGCCCTGCTCGAACGGGATGCGTGAGCGGCCATGGGTCATGTCGAGGGCGTCGGCGACGCGCACGACGCCGGCCTCGATCGTGAGCGGCACGCCGCCCTTGCGATGGCTGATGATGGCGCCGAGCGTCTCGGAGACGACGATCGTGGTCGTGATCGTGTCGTAGAGCCCCTCGAGCAGCTCGTGCGTCTTGCGCTCGGCGAGCAGGAGCGAGAACTCCTCATGGCCGTTTCGGTGCACGCTGATGCCGATGTCGTGGAGGAGGCAGCCGAGCAGCACGATGACCTCGGCGTCCTTGCGCGTGAGGCCGTAGTCGGTGACGGTGGCGGGCTCGACACCGGCCTTGAACAGGAGGCGCAGGAGCTTGAGCCCGATGTTCGTCACGATCTGCATGTGGACCCAGGAATGGTCGTTCATGTTCATGCGCGCGACGGCGTTCAGGTTGCCGATGTGCCACCAGGTGCGGAGCTCCTCATCGGCGTTCACGCGCTCGACGACCTGCTCGAGGATGCGATTACCTCGTGTTGGTACGTGGATTCGCGCTTCCGCGATGAACTCGTGCACGGGGCGCGTCGCCAACGTTTCCGTGCGGTCGAGGGCCAGTTCTCGAACGAGTTTGGAATCAGGTATTTCCGTGGTGAATGCAGGCTCTTCGTCGGGCGCCAAGGGGTCCCGCGGAGCTTCGCCGTGGCCGGTTTCGTCAATGCGTGCGTCGTCCATGCCTGTGATGCTGCCCGATGTCGAACCGGTCGAAGCCCGCATGGGCAGGTTGAAATCGTCCGATCGACAAGTGCAGGATATCGACGTCGGGTCGGGGGATTCACCTTACGAGCCGGCACCAACTACCTCTGAAGGAGCGTATGACATGGGTCTTACCAAGACTGGTCTCATCGAGAAGGTCGCCGAGCGAGCCGACCTTTCCAAGAAGGATGCCGGCGAGGCTGTGGAAGCAGTGCTCTGGGCAATCGAGGGTGAACTGAAGACCGGCAGCGATGTCAACATCACCGGCTTCGGCAAGTTCTCCGTGTCCGACCGCGCCGCGCGCCAGGGTGTCAACCCGCGCACGGGCGACAAGATGCAGATCGCCGCAGCTCGCGTCCCGCGCTTCACGCCGGGCAGCAAGCTCAAGGAGGTCGTGAACACCAAGAAGAAGTGAATCCACTTCTCTGATGTTCACGGTGAGGGGCGTCGACTTCGGTCGGCGCCCCTCGTCTTCAGCGGCCGAAGGGCCGCGTGACTGACGCTCCCATCCGACGGGAGAGGTAGGATTTCCCCACCGTGACCGAGCTTTCCCAGATCCTCGAGCTGCTCCCCGAAGCCACCCTGACCGGTGATGCCGCAGGCATCGACATCGGCAGTGTCGCCTTCGACACACGACACATCCAGCAAGGTGCGCTCTTCTGCTGCGTGCCGGGCGTGAATCGCGACGGGCACGAGTTCGCCGCCGACGCGATCGCCGCCGGTGCGCGCGCGGTGCTCGTCGACCACGCGCTCGAGGGCATCGATGCCCCGCAGCTCGTCGTCGCCGACGTGCGCGCCGCGATGGGTCCGGTCTCCGACATCGTCTACGGGCGGCCGTCGAAGCGCATCGACGTGTTCGGCGTGACGGGCACCAACGGCAAGACGACCACGACCTTCCTGCTCTGCGCGATGCTCGCTGCCGCAGGCCGCACGTCGGGCCAGATCGGCACGACCGGCATCGTTGTGGGCGGCGCGGAGCGTGAGGCGCACTTCACGACGCCCGAGGCGCCCGACCTCCACGGCCTCCTGCGCGAGATGGTCGATGCCGGCGATGACAGCGCGGCGATCGAGGTCAGCTCCCATGCGCTCGACCAGAAGCGCATCGCCAACGTCAGGTTCGCTGCGGTCGGGTTCACCAACCTGACGCGCGACCACCTCGACTACCACCGCAGCTTCGAGGCGTACTACCAGGCCAAGCGTCGGCTCTTCGTCGAGCCGGGCCCCGAGGGCCAGCACTGGCCCGCGGCGATCAATTGTGACGACGAGTGGGGCAGCCGACTGTTCGACGAACTCGTGCACGCCGAGCGCGACGACGTGCCCGTGTGGGGGTGGACGCTTCGCGAGATGAACCGCGCCTCGGTCAGCGCGACCTACGCACTGACGCCCACCGGCGCGTCGATCAAGGTCGAGAGCCCCGTGGGCGACTTCACGCTCAAGTCGCAGCTGCGCGGGCGGTTCAACGTCGAGAACGTGCTGACCGCAGCCACGATGGCGCTGCTGGGCGGGCTCACGCCCGCTGACGTGCAGGCCGGCCTCGACGCCGTGCCCGGCGTACGCGGTCGGTTCGAGCCGGTCGTCGCGGGCCAGCCGTTCACGGTCCTCGTCGACTACGCACACACGCCCGACTCGCTCGAACAGGTACTCACGAGTGCCCGACAGATCTGCGATCGCCGGCTCATCGTCGTGTTCGGCTGCGGTGGTGACCGCGACCGCTCGAAGCGACCGCTCATGGGCCGCGCGGCGGCGCTGGGCGCCGACCTGGCGATCGTCACGAGCGACAACCCGAGGAGCGAAGACCCCGAGGCGATCATCAAGGAAATCCGTCGGGGCATGCGCAGCGGGGCCGACGTCGTCGAGGAAGTCGACCGACGCGCCGCCATCGAGCTTGCCATGCGCGAGGCCACCGAGGGCGACATCGTCGTCATCGCGGGCAAGGGCCATGAGCAGGGACAGACCTTCGCCGGCGAGACCGTGCCGTTCGACGACGTCACCGTTGCCCGCGAAGCGCTGGATGCCGTCGGCATCGGCTGAGTCGCATGACGAATTCGACGCGTGAGGATGCGCCCGGCCAGCAGGCCATGGGCTGGAGCCTGCTCGACATCGTCGAGGCACTCGGCTGCGCGGTCTACGGGCCGGTCGGCGACGATGCGGAGCTGCATGCGCTGACGCCCGTGCACGTCACGATCGACACGCGCGACGTGCGTCCCGGCAGCATCTTCGTGGCGCTGCAGGGCACGCGCGCCCATGGCCTCGAGTACGCCGGCGAGGCGTTCGATCGCGGCGCGCTGGCGGTGCTCGCCGGCACCGACCTCGACCTCGACGACTCCACCTGGGAGCGACTGGTCGGGAGCGCCGCCGAACGCGGACCCCTGCTCGTCGCCTCCGACTGCGACGGCGTGACGGCACTGGGCCGGCTGGCACGCGCCTGGCGACGCCGGGGTGCCTGGCGCGTCGTGGGCATCACTGGCTCGTCGGGGAAGACGTCGACCAAGGACATCCTGCGCGCACTGCTGGAGCAGTCGGGTCGCGCCGTCGTCGCGTCGCACGCGAACTGGAACAACGAGATCGGCGTGCCGCTCACGCTGCTCGAGGCGCGCCCGACCACCGACGTGGTCATCTGCGAGATGGGCATGCGTGGCCCCGGGCAGATCGCCTACCTGTGTGACATCGCCGACCCCGACATCGGGGTCGTGACGACCGCCGGCCTCGCGCACCTCGAACTGCTGGGCAGTGAACAGGCGATCGTCGAGGCGAAGGCGGAGCTGCTCGCGGGCACGTGGCGCGGCGGCGTCGGAGTGTTCCCGGGCATGCAGGCGCACCTCGTCGAGGCCGCGGCGCACACGCCCGACCGGTTGCTGCCGTTCGGCATGGGTGACGACGAGGCCGATTCGTCGGCGGTGCTCGTGACGCATGTCGAGCGCACCGACACCGGCATCGCCGGGCGTATTGACCTGATGGGCGCCGAGTTGCCCTTCACGCTCCCGATCCACGGCGTGCACCAGGCACGCAATCTCGCGGCTGCCGCGGCAGTGCTCGTGACCCTCACGGGCTCGGCGTCGCTGCTGCCGGAGGATGCGCTCATGGTGGGAGCCGACCGCGTGCACCTGTTCACCCCCGGCCGCGGCGATCGTCATCGCCTCCCGGGTGGCGGGCTGATCATCGACGACGCCTACAACGCGAACCCCGAATCGATGGATGCAGCGCTGGCCGAGCTGGCCGCGACGCAGACCCGGGGGCGACGCATCGCGGTGCTCGGGCGCATGGCCGAACTCGGACCGCTGGGCATCGACCTGCATCGCGTGATCGGTGCGAACGCGGCAGCGGCGAAGCCGATCGACCAGCTGGTCGTCGTGGGCGCCGGCGTCGACGTCGACGCGCTGACCGACGGCTGGAACGCCGCACGCAGGCGCGGCGATGCCCTGCGCTTCGAGAGCATCGCCGAGGCGGTTACGCACCTGACCGAATGGTTGCGCGACGATGACGTCGTGCTCGTGAAGGCGAGCAACTCGTCGGGCCTCGGCGAACTCGCCGGGGCACTCGCGGACGAGCTGCGGGTTTCGACCCGCTCGAGCGGGGGTGTCGACACGTGACCCGCATGCTGCTCGCAGGTGTCGTGGCGTCGCTGCTCGTGGTGCTGCTCGGACCGTTCTTCATCCGGTGGGCGACCCGCCGCGAGTTCGGTCAGGAAGTGCGCGAGGACGGTCCCCAGTCGCACACCGTCTCCAAGCAGGGCACGCCGACCATGGGCGGCCTGCTCATCCTGTTCGGCGTGACCGCGGCCTTCCTGCCGTACTGGTTGATCGGCCGTACGCACACCGACTTCGGGCTCGTCGTCTACGCAACGATGATGATGTGCGCCGCGATCGGGTTCTGGGACGACGCCATGAAGGTCGTCAACAAGCGGTCGCTGGGCATCAACGGCAAGACCAAGATGCTGATCCTCGCGCTCATCACCGTCTTCCTCGGGTGGAGCAGCCATCACCTGCTGCACATCTCGACGGTCATCGAGATCCCGTTCACGACGTCCCAGGTCGACCTCGGCTGGGGGTGGTACGTGCTGCTGTTCTTCGTGCTGGCCGGCACATCGAACACCGTCAACCTCGCCGATGGGCTCGACGGCCTGGCTGCGACCACGGTCGTCATCTCGCTCTTCGCGCTCACGGCGATCGCGTTCGTGCTCTGGGATCGCCAGCTCGGCACGGTGCCGCCGCTCTCGATCGGCGGCCCGGGAGCACTCGACATCGCGATCTTCTGCTCGGCGCTCGGCGGCTCGCTGGTCGGCTTTCTCTGGTGGAACGCGTATCCCGCCCGGGTCTTCATGGGCGACACCGGTTCGCTCGCGCTCGGCGGGGCACTGGCGGCAATCGCGGTCGTGCTCAAGGTGGAGCTGCTGCTCGTCGTGATCGGCGGCATCTTCGTCGTGGAGGGGCTGAGCGTCATGCTCCAGACCACCGTGTTCAAGCTCTCGCGGCGCTTCACGGGCACGCCGCGCCGGCTCTTCCTGATGGCGCCGATCCACCACCACTTCGAGCTCAAGAACTGGTCGGAGACCCAGGTCATGACGCGTTTCGCGATCGTGGCCAGCCTGTTCTCCGCCACCGGCTTCACCATCTGGTTCCGCACGCACTGACCCGACGTCCGCCGGGAGGCTCGACATGCAACTCGCACCAACACCCGCAGCCGCCACGTCTCCGTGGGCTGACCAGACGATCGGCACGTACGTGAAGCGTTTCCGCGTCGAGGGCGGCAGGTACGAGATCGGCGTGGGCATCCATGAGAGCACGCTCGACCTGCAGCCGGCTCCGCTGGGAACCTCGCTCGAGGCGGCCGTAGCGATCGCTGCCCGACGTGCAGCGGAGTTGCGCGGCGGTGCACCCCAGGATGCGCTCCGAGGCGCGGCTCAGCTGGCCGCACCGGTGCTCCACCGACAGGGGCTCGTGCTGCGGGATGCTGCCACCGGAGTGCTCTGGATCGGCGCCACGGGGTTCGGCTTCGCCGTTGGCGACGTGTCGATGCCGGCGCCCGAGTGGATCGCTGCGGAGACGCCCGACCTCGTCGCGGCGGTCGGCCCGCGCGGCGGTCGCATCGACATACGGCGCTGACGGCAGGGGTTGCCGCTCCCGTCGCGAACTCCACACGACGACGCGGTGTCCGGCCCCGTCGTCACGATTCGGTGGAGCATGGCGGACGCGGGAACCAAACAGGCGAAGGATCGAAGTCGCCGCAGGCGTGCGCGTCAGGATGCCGCACGCACTGCCCGTGAGCCCGCAGCGGTGACGGCGGCCAAGCCTGCGTGGACGGGCCCCGCGCCCATCGAGCTCCCCAAGGTCAACTCGGTCACCGCGCGAGCAGGACGTCAGCGCCTCGTGGTGTTCATCGCGATCACCCTCGTCGTGTTCGGCGTCGTGATGGTCGGCAGCGCATCGAGTGGTGAGCTCCTGCTCAAGGGTCAGCCGCAGTGGGGCCTGCTCATCCGCCAGGGGCTGTTCGGCCTCATCGGACTGACGCTCCTGTGGATGGCGATGCGCGTGCCGCTCGAACTCGTGCGCAAGCTGGCGAAGCCGATGGTCTGGACCAGCGTGGCGCTCATCGCGGTGACCATGGTGCCGGGCCTCGGTCACTCGGTGAACGGCGCCAGCCGCTGGATCAACCTCGGCTTCTTCCAGCTCCAGCCATCGGAGCCGCTCAAGATCGGCGTGCTCGCGATGCTGGCCGACCACCTGTCGCGCCACCAGCCACCCCTGCACTGGATGCGCGACCTCGTGCGTTCGCCCGGCGGCGTGGCGCTCGCCCTTGCGGGTTCGGTCGTCGCGCTGCAGAAGGACCTCGGCTCGGGGCTCGTGCTCGGGTCGACCACGCTCGTGCTCTACATGCTCGCGGGCACGAAGTGGAGCGTGCTGTGGCGCACGATCGGCCCGGGTGTCGCGCTGGTCGTGCTGTCGATCCTCACCGAGGAGTACCGCCGCGAGCGGTTCCTCGCCTTCCTCGACCCCTGGGCACACCCGGAAGCCGGCGGCTACCAGCTCGTGCAGGCGCTCATCGCGATCGGCTCGGGCGGACCGTTCGGCGTGGGCCTCGGGCACAGCGTGCAGAAGATCACCTTCCTCCCCGAGGCGCACACCGACATGATCTTCGCGATCATCGTCGAGGAGCTCGGGGTGTTCGGCGTGATCTTCGTGATCGGGTCGTTCGCCGTGCTCGCCGCCGTCGGCGCGCGCATCGCCATGCGGGCCCGCACCCGGTTCAGCGCGCTCCTCGCGGCCGGCATCACCGCGATGGTCGTCGGGCAGGCGGCCATCAACATCGCCGGCGTCACGGGTGGCATGCCGCTGACCGGTATTCCGCTGCCGCTCGTGAGCTATGGTGGCAGTTCGATGCTGATCACCCTGATCGCGTTGGGGCTCCTCGCCAACATCGCCACCGAGCGCCGGCCCGCCCGCACCTTCGTGCTCGCGCCGCCCGCCAGCCTGAGCGACGGCACGCACGATGACGACCTCGACGCATTCCACGACGACGACGAGCCGTCGAACGACTACCTGATCGATGATGAAGCGACCTCCGAACACGACGGTGCCCGCTCGGCCCCGGGTGCGCGTGCTGGTGGCGGCCGGAGGAACGGCCGGTCACCTCGCACCCGCTCTCGCGGTCGCTGACGAACTACGCACTGCCGGTCACCACGTCGAGTTCGCCGCGAGCAGCGGGCGGCGCGACGCTGACGTGATCGGCGCGCGTGGGTACGAGTCGCACCTCTTCGCCATCGGCGGTCTGCCGCGGCGCCCCGGCGTCGGGCAGGTCGTGGCCGTGGCGCGCGCCGTGCGCGCGGTCTTCACGTGCGCCGGCATCGTGCGTCGCATGCGGCCCGACGTGGTGCTCGCCGGCGGCGGGTTCGTCGCAGCTCCGGCAGCCATCGCCGCGCGGCTCACGCGGGTGCCGGTGGTGGCCACGGAAGCCGATGCCCACCTCGGCCTCGCGAACCGCATGGCGGGACGCGTGGCGCGACGCATGTGCACCGCCTATCCGTTGCGCCAGCTGCGCACGAAGCAGGAGGTCACCGGGCGTCCGGTCGACGGCGCCTTCTTCGAGGCGACCCGCTGGGATGCCCGCGCGGCATGGGGGCTCGCCGAAGACGACCTCGTGCTCGCGGTCGTCGGCGGCTCCGGCGGCGCGACCCACCTCAACGACGAGCTGCACGCCGCCTGGGGCAGTGACCCCGACCCGCGCGTCGGCGAGCGACCGCTCACGATCATCCACGTCAGCGGACGCCGCGACCACCCGGGCCTCGTCGAGCGCGGCATCGCCAGCGAGCGCTACCGCCTGCTCGAGTACTGCGACGACATGCCCGGCCTGCTCGCCGCGGCCGACCTCGTGGTGAGCCGGCCCGGCGGAAGCGTGTTCGAGCTCGCCGCCGTAGGTCGCGCTGCCGTGCTCGTGCCGAGCCCGCACGTCACCGCCGACCACCAGACGTTGAACGCGCGCCATTTCGCCGACCGGGGCGCCGCACGCCTCGTGCTCGACTCCGAACTCGACGCCGATCGG
>JAOPYW010000338.1 GCA_025964405.1 Thermoleophilia bacterium
TTTCGAAGTTCAACGCAGCCATCGGGCCGCACATCGCCGAGCGCTAGATGCGGCGGATGGAGACGATGGAGTAATTGCCGAGCGACTCGACCGTCACGTTGCGGCCCGTGCGCGGTGCGTGCACGAAGCTGCCGCCGCCCACGTAGATGCCCATGTGGCCGGCGTTGTTCGTGAAGATGAGGTCGCCGACCTGTGCCTGCGACATGGGCACTTCGACACCCATGCCGATGAGCGAGTAGGTCGAGTGCGGCAGCCCGCCGCGGCCGGCCTGCGCGAACGCCCAGACGACGAGGCCGGAGCAGTCGAAGCTGTTGGGGCCCGCTGCGCCGTAGACGTAGGGCTTGCCGACCTGGCCCATGGCGATGCCGGCAGCCGACGCGGCCGAACCGCTCACGGGCGGCAGCGGCACGTCGATGACTGCGGGCTCGGCTGCGGGAGCAGCTCCACCATCAGCTGCAGACGGCTCTGGCGAGTTCGTCGTAGCAGTCGTGCCGCCACCGGTGGTCGGAGCGGTGCCGACCGACGGCGTACCGCCCGTGGGCACGGCCTTGCCGGCCTGGATGAGGCGCACGCGCTGGCGCGACTCGGCAGCTTCCTTGCGCGCGGCGGCGGCGCGCTGGGCCGCCATGATCGAGCGGATCTCGGCCGTCACGGAGTTGAGCTTCGCCTTGCGCTGGCCGAGCACCTTGCCCATGCGGGTCTTGGAGACACGCGCCTGCTTCACGACGCGGGTCTGCTTGAGGCCGGCGGCCTTGAGCGCGGCCTGCTTGCGCGCGACCTTGCGCTCGAGCGATTCGACACGGTCGAGGATCTGCGTGTCCTGATTGCCGACGCGCTCGATGGCATCGACCTTCTCGAAGAACTCCGAGAACGAGCCGGCGCGTGCGACGTCGAGCAGCTGCGAGGAGCCGGCACCGTCCTGGTAGACGGCGAGGGCGCGCTGCTCGAGCGTCACCTTCGCGTCACCGAGGTCGGCGCGCGTCGTCTCGAGCGTCGCCGTCGTCTTCGTGATGCTCTTCCTGATGCCCTTCAGCTCCACCTGGGCGCCACGGAAGCGCTCCTGCAGGTCGGCGTACTCGTCTTCGAGCTTGCCGACCTCCTTGTCGAGCTGCGCGGCCTGGGCCTGCTTGGACGCCAAAGTGGCACCCCGCGCGGTCGGGGTGGAAGCGCAGGCGCCGGCGACGGCCAGTGCTGCGGCAAGGGTCAAGACTGTCCACGCAATGGTACTGCGTGTCGACGGCTGGGCCGTCGTGGCTGCGGTAAGTGAACGCATGAGGAGGGATTCTAGGGGTCTGGTTCGGCGTCGTGCTGACCATTCCTCCTTCGACACGCCGTTCTTCCCATGTACAGGTCGCTTTTGCGCACCAACTCTTTTTGCTCTGCGTCCAGCTTGCTCGAAGGTTGCAGCACGGTATCGATCTGACGCAGTCGCTATGCTCGTTACTGATGACGCTCCCTCCCGCACCCGACTCGCGAGCTCCCGCGGTGATCCTCGTGGATGACCACGACCTCTTCCGCGCGGGCTTGCGCACCCTCGTCGAGGGTCAGGGGCTGCGCGTCGTGGGCGACACCCGCTGCGACCCCTCCGCCATCGAGATGGCCCGTCGTACGAAGGCGACCGTCGCCCTCGTCGACACCACGACCGCCGATGGCGCGTCGAACGCCTACCTCATCGCCGGACTCGTCGAACAGCTCCCCGACATCGGCGTCGTCATCTTCACGCGCTCGACGGAACGCGTCGACATCTTCCACGGCATTCGTGCGGGTGCACGCGCGTATGTCGCGAAGAACGCGCCGGTCGAGGACCTCGCCACCGCGATCCGTGCCGTGCACGCCGGTGCCGCGTGGATGAGCCCCGAGGTGCTCGCGACCACGCTCGACTTCCTGCACAAGGGCAACCTGCCGCTCACGACCGCGGCCGGCATGAGCGAGCGCGAGGTCGAGGTGCTGCAGCTCGTTGCCGTGGGCCTCGAGAACAACGAGATCGCCGTCGAGCTCGGCATCAGCGCCAAGACCGTCAAGAACCACGTGTCGAGCATCCTCATGAAGCTCGGCGTGTCGAACCGCGTGCAGGCCGCCATCTTCGCCGTGCGCACCGGCCTCGCCTGACGCGACGGTCGCCGCAGATCTCCAGTTTTCGACTCGTTCGCCGGGTCGGGGGAGCCGAGTGCTGACACAATGACCGCACCCATGACGAACTTCGCCGCTCACCGCAGCCCTGCCCGTGCCGCCCGCGTGACGCTCCTCGCGCTGGCCTGCCTCCTCCTCCTCGCGTGCTCGAACGCGGCGGGGGCGACCCTCGACCAGCGCATCCGTGCCGCCGTGAAGGCGAGCGGCGTGGCGGGCAGCACGTCGGTGCACGTGTGGGAGCAGGGCACGAACGCGGAGCTGACGTCGATCACCGCCGATCGCTCGGTGGCGCCCGCGTCGAACATGAAGCTGCTGACGAGCGCCGCCGTGCTCCAGCACTTCGGTCCCGACTACACCTTCACGACCAGCGTCGCGCTGCGCGGCAAGCTCCTCAGCGATGGAAGCACCTGGAAGGGCACCGTCTACCTCGTCGGCGGGGGCGACCCGATGCTCTCGACGCTCGGGTTCGCGCGTGACAACTACCGCGGCGTCGGCACGAACCTCGGCGGGCTCGTGGCGCCGCTCAAGGCGCTCGGCATCACGAAGGTCGACGGGCGCGTGATCGTCGTCGACGACTTCCTCGATCGCCAGCGCTACGTGGCGGAGTGGCCGAGCCGGTTCCGCTACGACGAGGCGGGCGCGCTCGGCGCGCTCACCGTGAACCAGTCGCGCGTCGGTCGCTGGCTCGGCGGGCGCTCGACGTCGACGCCCGACCTGCAGGCGGGCACGATGTTCCGCACGCTGCTCGAGCGGGCCGACGTCGACGTGACCGGCGCCGTCGTGCGCGGCGTACTGCCGGCCGACGCAGCGGTCGCGGGCTCGGTGAAGAGCCAGCCGCTCAGCCGCATCCTCGGCTACATGATGCGCGCGAGTGACAACTTCACGGCCGAGCTGCTGCTCAAGGACCTCGGCCGCGACGCCTACGGTCCCGGCAAGGGTTCGACCTTCGCGGGCCGGCGCGCAGGTGTCGAGCAGCTGCGCGCACTCGGCGTGAACGTGGCGGGCATCCGCTGGGTCGACGGATCGGGCCTCTCGGTCTACGACCGCGTGACGGCGCGCACGATCGCGCAGCTGCTGCAGAATGGCGCCGCTGCCACGTGGGGGGAGCCGTGGATCGCGAGCTTCCCCGTCTCGGGCATGTCGGGCACCATTCGCAACCGCATGACGAAGTGGCCCTACCGCGGCCGCGTGCACGCCAAGACCGGCACGATCAACCAGGCCTCGGCACTATCAGGCTTCGCCGATCGGCTGGGCTCGACCACGCGCTACGGCTTCTCCGTCGTCACATATGGCGGACCGGGCGGCTCGGTCTCCTACTCGCGCGCCCGCGCGCTGCAGGACCGCATCGCGATGATCCTGGTGCGCTGAGCGGGTCGCGCGAGGCGGCGCGCTACACGCCTCGTCACGCTTCGCCTGCCCTGGCACGGTTCGTGCCTCCTGCGTGACATCAGCTGCATGTCGGTGCACCCACGTCACGCCTTTGTTGAGTACGCGCCTGTAACCCCTTCGCGCCGGGCATGCAATCAGCTGTATGCCATCGGCGACCACACCTCGTGAACCACGCAGCGAACTCGCCAGCGATGCGGCCCTGCTCGCGCGGTCGATCGCAGAACCCGCTGCGTTCGACGAGGTCTACCGCCGGCACGCCGCCGCGATCTTCGTTTTCGCGGCCGCCCGCGTCGGGCCGAGCCACGCAGAGGACCTCACGGCCGACACGTTCGCCACGGCCTTCGGAGCCCGCGCGAAGTTCGACGCCGCCTTCGTGTCGGCGCGACCGTGGTTGTTCGGCATCATGGTCAACAAGCTGCGGCGGCACGCGAAGGTCGAACAGCTGTGGCTCCAGCGCGCTGCGCTCCACCGGCCGGAGCTGAGTGTCACGGAATCAGGCATGGCCGATGCTCGGGTCGATGCCCTGCGCGCGGCTCCTAGCCTCGCCGCAGCGCTGGCCACGCTCACCGCCGCCGAGCGAGACGTGCTGCTTCTCCACGTCTTCGAAGACCTGACCCACACGGAGATCGCGCAGCTGCTCGGCATCCGGCGCGGTACTGCCAAGACGCGACTGAGCCGCGGGCGCGAGCGGTTGCGACGCGAGCTGGCTGCACTCGACCTGACCGGAGATGCCGCGAGCAACACCGAGGTGCACGATGCCGACTGACACACAGATGACTGACATGATGCGCGCGCTGCGCGCCGAGCTGGAACCGGGTGCGGTGACGCTGGAGCAGATGCAGGTCGTGGTGCGCGAAAAGACGTCGGGGACGGCTGCGACGACTTCCGCTCAGCCTCGGCGTCGCCGTCTCTTCGCCTCCTGGGCCATGGTCGCGCTCGTAGCGTTGGCCGTCGTCGCCGCGTTTGCATTGGCTCCTGCCAACGACAGTCGCGTTGGTCCGACGTCAGCTCGTGCCGCTCTCCTGGACGCGGGCATGGCGGCGGGCACTCAGCCGTGGAGCCCGTTCGGGCCACATGACTACCACCACCTCTACACCATGGGCATCGCTCCAGACTGGCCTCACGAGATCGACGTGGTCGAGCCGCAGTCGGCCAGGAACGCGAACCTCATCATGGGCAGCGAGGAGGCGTGGAGCCGGCTCGATGGATCCGGCATCCGTGTCAGCTCCGGGGGGTTCGCCAACACCGATCTAGACAAATACGCGCAGCCGTCGTTCAGCCCGAGGACTGGTCGTTTCGAAGGGTTCACCATGCCCGGATCCCCGTCAGCAGAAGGGTTCAACACCGAACGCCCGCCTGTCGCGGACGTGGTCGACGTCGAGCGCCAGTCCGACGAAGGGAACCGGCGCGAAACTTGGCTGCGCACTCCGGCCGGCTACCGCAAGTTCAGCGACCAGGAGGGCGACGTGCGTCCGGTCAAGGGTTCAACCACCGCCGAGGCCCAGCAGGTCAAGGACTGGGGGGTCACTGCGGCGACCGTAGCCCAGCTCAACGCTGCCGAAGGCGATGCGCTCGAGACGACCGTCGCTGCGGTGCTCGATAGCGGCGGTGAGCTGCCGAGCCGGTCCGGTGAGTTGCAGGATCTCGTGCCGGGCCGGTTCGGCGAGACCGAGCAGTCATTGCTCGCGGAGTCACGGGTGGAGCGAGCGACGACACTGCTCGCGCGCGCACCACTCGCCCCCGCCGTCCGGCGCATGCTGTTCACACAGCTTGCACAGCTCCGCGGCGCGAAGATCGACGGCCCACAAAAGGACGCCATCGGACGGCAGGGCGTTGGCGTGACGTTCAGCAAGTTCGCCGACCTCGACGTACCGGGGCATAGCGCCGACCTCGCAGACATCAAGGCCCAAGCACTTCGGGTCGGATTCCCAGCGGCACTTGTCAACGCATTCGTGGCGGATGCCGATGCGCTCACTGTTTCCCGTCACACCGAGCAGCGTTGGTGGTACGTCCATTTCGTGTTCGACCGCGCGTCAGGCCAGGTGCTGCAAGTAGCAAGGTATTCACGCTACTCGTCAGACGGCACGAACCCGCACATTGAATGGGCGTCCACAGGACCCGACAAGCGCCTGCACATCTCGAATCTCAGCGTTGACGGGCTGGAGGGCGGATCGACGGTGTTCGTCAGTCGAGATCGAGCGGCACCTGAGCATGCAACGTCGACGTTCTGCAGGACGACGCCCGCCATGTGCTCCGACGCGGGCGCGAAAGAGCCGATCGTCACCGAGGCCGAGAACGCGAAGCTGCTCGGTCGCGACTGAGGAGGAGCGACAGGCTGAACGCGCTACTCAACAAGCCGGTGACACCAGTGCACCTATATGCAGCTGATGTCACGCAGGACGTGTGAAACGCGCCATCGGGGGCCGGGCCGGGGTGTCAGCCAGCCGTCTCGAGCGCCTCGGCCGGCACGGGCTCCTCGACGAGCTCGTAGAGGGCGCGCTCGCTCAGCACGGGCACGCCGACCGACTCCGCCTTGGTGAGCTTGGAGCCGGCCTTCTCGCCCGCGACCAGATAGTCGGTCGACTTCGAGACCGAGCCGGTCACACGGCCGCCGTGGCGCTCGATGAACTTCGTCGCCTCGGTGCGACCGAGGGTCGCGAGCGTGCCGGTCACCACGAGTGTCTTGCCGAGCAGGGGGCCCTCGAGCACCGGCTCCACGACCTCCTCGGCCGACGCGACCGTCGACACGCCGTTCGCCTGCAGCTGCGCGAC
>JAOPYW010000353.1 GCA_025964405.1 Thermoleophilia bacterium
GGCGATCGCCGCGTGGGCGGGGTCGCCGCCCTGCGCGAGCTCGCGCGCCGCGCGGGCCGTGTTCGTGGCGGCGCGCGCATCGATGCCGTGCTCCTCGAGGAAGTCACGCGACTGCGCGAGCGCCTGCGGATGCGAGTGGGCCACGGTGATGTCAGCCAGTTCGGCCCCCGGGCGGCCGAGCAGGCAGTGGCGCACGGGCACGGTCACTTCGCCCAGCACGACGACGTCGCGCGCGAGCAGCAGGTCGCAGACCTCGAGCACGCTCCCGTGGAGCGAGTTCTCGATCGGCACGACGCCCGCCGCGACCGAACCGTCGGCGACCGCGGTGAACACGTCGCCGAAGCTGGCGTGCGCGACGCGCTCCCCCGACTCGCCGAAGGCTGCGATGAGCGCGTCCTCGCCGAACGCGCCCGGCTCACCCTGGAAGGCGTTGGGGCGATCTGCGGCGATGTCACGTGCGACGGTCACACGGGCATGGTCGCACGTCGCACGCTAGGCGCGCGCGTGCAGGTGCGCGTGCGCGTCGAAGATGTTGATCGCCTGGGCCAGGAAGCGCAGGATGGCCTCGGTCTCAGCGCCGCCGGGCTCGGCGGCCGCAGCCACGAGGTCGTCGAACACCGCCTCGAACGACAGGCGTGCCATGACACCCTTCTTGGCGAGCTGCAGGAGGTCGAGCCCGGTCGCTTCGGAACCGACCACGTACTGGCGCGGTTTCAAGCCTGCAATGACTTCGTGGATCTCGTCATCGTCGAGGGCAGTCCACTCGGCGAGCTGCTCTGCGGTCGCTGCGCCACGTCCGGCGAGGAACGCGACCGTGAGCTTCTCGTTCGCGTTGAGCGCGAGCGAATGCCGCCAGGTGCCGTCGAGCCGCTCGTACGACAGGAGCAGCTCGCGAACGGAGTGCGTCATCTCCTCCATGCGGAGATCATCAGCCATGGGTGCCCTCCTCGTCGCGTTCGCGGGCGACCTTCGCCCCGACGCCGATCTTCTCGATGACGCTGAACCGGTCGGTGCGCTGCACGACGACCTCGATCTCGGGCACTTCATGCCCCGCCTGCACGAAGAAACGCTCCGGCACGTTGCGCACCGCGCGATACTCGTCGTACCGCACCTGCAGCATCACGGCGCAGGTCTCCAGCGAGCATTCGCACAGGAGCGTGTACACGGCTTTGGGATCATTCGACACGAACTTGTCGATGCCCGCGACGACCGAACGGTTGACGTCGCGGAACCGCGCCTCGTTGCGCGCCATGCGTCGTTTTCGTAACTCATCCATCTGGGTGCCTCGATGCTCCAGTCGTGGGGTGTACGTGACGCCCTACCCTTCCCTTCGAACATCAGACATCCGGGTCGAGCGAGCGACCTCGATCGGGCCGGGCCGCGCGTTCGATGGCGTAGAGCTCGGCGAGGGACACGGGGGAGCTCGCGGCATGCGTGATCCCGCGGTCGGCCAGCCACGCAGTCGCCGCCGCAGCCTCGAACGCGTCGAACTCCACCTGCGACCACGCGCGGCCGGGACGCTGGATCGCCGGATGCAGGTTGCCGAGTTCCTCGTTGGTCGTGATGAGCACGCTGATGTTGGCGCCTTGGCCGAGCATGCCGTCGGAGATGTTGAGCAGGCGGCTGAGGGCCTGGCCCGCGTTTGCGCGGGCGCCCGCGGTGACGAGCTCCCCTGCATCCTCGAGCACGATCAACTTGGCGCGCGAGGTGAGTGACTGGCGCTGCGTGCGTTCGTGGAAACCGTCGTCGCCCGCGAACCCATCGAGCTCGTTGTCGCCGTAGTCGTCGTCGCCGCTCGAGAACTGCACCACGCCCATCGACTGCCCGATGCCGCCTCCAGCCAGGTGGTGCGCCATCATCGCGTTGAGGTGGGCGGTGTGCGGATCCTGGAACGAGAACAGCACGTCCATGAGGTAGGAAGCCTGGTCACCGAGGAAAACCTCGGGGTCTACGATGACGTGCACGTCGCACCAGTTCGCCCACTCCATCGCGAGCGCCCGGAGCGCCGTAGTCTTGCCCGTGCCCGGCGCGCCACGCCAGAGGGCCACGCCCTCGATGTCGGTGCGCCCGACCTGCATCGTGCGGGCGAGCTCGTCGCGGATCTCCGGGGCGTAGTTGGCGGCGATCTCGGTCCAGGTCGGAGCTTCGATCATCATCCGCATCGGGCGGGGGCCCTGCGCGCTCATCGTCCAGAAGTGGATGGGTACCCGTGTCTCCTCACGCGGGAGCCGGTTCTCGCGGAGGGCCTCGTCGAACCACGCGCAGGCGGCGTCGGCAACGAGCGGCGAGGCCCCGCACACGCGCAGCTGCAGCAGCCCGCCCCGAGCGTCGCCCTCGACCTCCGCGACCAGGCCCTCCCGGCGCAGGATGAGCGAGCAGTGACCGACGAGGCCGGCGCTGCCCGAGCTGCGCACGAGCTCGTAGCCCTCGGCCTCGAGCTCCGCGACGCTCCACGGCCTGCTGGGAAAATTGGTGCCGCGTCGATGCGCGTATCCCGCCCGGGTGGCAAGCACCGTGAGCCACCCCTCCTGCATGGCGAGGTCGTACGACACGTTCAGGGTCTCGCCCGGTTGCTGCACCGCATCGCTCCGTGGTTCGCGGCGATCGT
>JAOPYW010000066.1 GCA_025964405.1 Thermoleophilia bacterium
TTGCCGCCTCCAAGAAGAGCAAGGCGAAGATCGACGCGGTGGTCGCCGAGCGGCAGGCCAAGCTCGATTCGGTCAACGCCGACATCCAGGCGATCATGGAGCAGCAGCGCGCCGCCGCTGCCGCAGCAGCCGCCAAGGCCGCGCGTGAGAGCGCCGCACGCATGCAGGCCGCAGCTCCCGCGAACGGTGCCTCGAACGCGCCGCAGGGCGACACGTCCAGCAGCTCCTCACCGAGCAGCTCGCCGAGCGACGCGGGTGGCGTCTCGATTCCGCTCCCGCCCGGCAGCAGCACCGCTGCAGCTGCCGCCAACGCCGCGATGGGCAAGCTCGGCTCCCCCTACGTGTGGGGCGCCGCCGGCCCGAACACCTTCGACTGCTCGGGGCTCGTCGCATGGGCGTTCGCCCAGGCCGGTCGCCCCGGTCTGCCGCACTCCACCTACGCACTCATCAACATGGGTGTCGAAGTGCCCATGGACCAGCTCCAGGTGGGCGACCTGCTCTTCTCGAGCTCGCTTGGTCACATGGCGATCTACATCGGCGGCGGCAACTTCGTGCACGCGCCGCACTCGGGCGACGTGGTCAAGGTCACCTCGCTCTCGAGCTACGGCCTGAGCCGCGCACGCCGCCTCTAGGTTCGCTCGTCGCGAGACGGCTCACCTCCAGGTGCCGGCTACTGACGTTTCCGTCTGTGCCTGCTGCGGGATATTCCCTTCAGCTCCACGTGCTTCGACGCCGATGCACGTGAGGTGATGCCTCGCACGCGCTCCCGCGCCGCGCGACGCACACACGCGCGCACGCACCTGCGCACGAAGGGAGTCGCATGGGAGACATCGTCGACATCAACGAGGCTGAGCGCCGCCGCAAGGAGCGCCGCGGCACCGCGCCTACGCCCGGCTCCCCCGTGATCCAACCGAAGACCGAGAAGTCTGCGCTCGTGCTGACCGGCGGCGGATTCACTGGCGCGGTGTACCAGATCGGCGCGCTGCGGGCGCTCGACCTGCTCGGCGTCGAGCGCACGGTCAACGACTTCGACATCGTCGTCGGCACGAGCGGCGGCGCCTTCATCGGATCGCTCATCGCCAACGGTGCCCGTCCCGAGGACATGATGGCCCTGCTCGACGGCCGCGACGTCAACGGCTACGAGCCGCTCGACCTGTCGCGCCTGCTGCGCCCGAACTGGGGCGGCATCACCAGCAAGGCGATGCGCCTGCCCTTCACCGCCGCGCGCATCTCGCGCGACATCGCCCTCAACCTGCGTCGGCTCTCGCTCGTCGACACGCTCGCGATGCTGGCCGACCTCGCGCCGGGCGGGTTCTACTCGCTCGACGGCATGACCGACCTGCTCGAGAAGCAGCTGCGCTGCGAGGGTTGGACCAACGACTTCCGGGAGCTGCAGAAGGAGCTCTACATCGTCGCGACCGACATCGACACCTGCGACCCGGTGGTCTTCGGTGACGAGGGCTGGGACGACGTTCCGATCGCCCGCGCGACCGCGGCGAGCGCAGCGCTCCCCATCGTCTACGACAGCGTCTCGATCCGCGGCCGGGAGTTCGTCGACGGCGGCCTGCGTGCCTTCGCCAACGTGCAGACCGCGGTCGACAAGGGCGCCAAGTTCGTCGTCATCGTCAACTCGATCGTGCCGTTCGGCAACGACCGCCTGACGCCCTACCAGGGGGCTCGCCCGCGCCGCCTGTCGGACGGCTCGCCGATGCTGCTCGGGTCGCAGATGCTCAAGTGCATGATCTGGACGGCGATGCACGACCAGCTCGAGCACTGGCGCCTCAAGCATCCCGACGTCGACTTCGTGCTCATCGAGCCGCGTCGCGACGACGAGCTCATGTTCTCGACGCAGATCATGAACGTCTCCGAGCGCGTGCAGATCGCGCGCCACGGGTTCGAGAGCGTCGTCGCGCAGATGGACACCGACTTCGACCGCTACTCGAACATCTGTGCGCGGCACGGGTTCGCGATCAGTCGCGACCAGATCGACGAGGCGCTCGACCGCGACGACAACGCCGAGAGCGGCACCACGCGCTGGCGCCGCATCCTCGAACGCGGTGCGCGCACGGCGAACGGCGTGCTCCACGGCTGAGCGGCAGGAGCGGCAGTGTCGGCCGCCCGGGACGCCGGTGCGGCCACGCCGCCACGCCCGGTCTGGCAGCACGCGGGGCGATGGCGCACGATGCACGCATGAACCTCACCGCCGTCGCCGCTCCCGCTCCCACCCGAGCCTCCGTCATCACCGAATTGACCGACGTGTTCGGCACCCTGGCTCAGGCCGAGATCCTCGAGCCCGCCGCGGCCGCGAAGGTCGACGCGACGTTCAACGGCCTGTTCGAAGATCTCGTGGCGCTCGACACGTCGGGTTTCCGCGGGCAGAGCGCCGCGTCGGAGGCACTCGGCCGCGCCTCGTTCGAGCTGCAACCCTTCGTGGCCGGCACGGCGAACAACCTCGGCGACCTCGACGGCGTGCTCGACGGCGTCGTCGATGCCATCAAGGCCGCTCGCCTCATCACCGCCTGACCGACGCGGCGAGCGCGCGCGACGACGTCAGTCGACCGGTTCGGCCGGCGTCGGCGCATCCCAGCCGAATCCCACGTGGCCGGCCGGCGGCGTGACCGGCCCCGTCACGGCCTCGAGCCGCTCCGGTGTCGCGCCATGGAACATCACCGGCGCGCAGTCGTTCGGCCCGTCGGGGAAGCACAGGCTCGCGATGCTCTGCACCTGCGTGCGCCCGACCCCGAGCTCGAACTGGCCGCCCGAGTAGCACGGGATGCCCGCGTCGTCGCACGCGTCGATCGTCGCGAGCAGCACGTCGATCGCACCCGACCGTGACGGCTTGATGTTGACGGCGCCGGGGCGCAGGTCGCTGAAGCTCGCGGTCGACCCGTCGAGGCCCGGCACCGTGTCGGGCGTCGTGATCGGGTAGTCCCAGCTCAACCGGCCGAGCGCGTCGACCTCGCTGAGCGCGGCACGCACCTCGTCGGTGAGCTTCGCATCCTCGATGAGCGCCCCGGGCAGCTCACGCGCGACGAGGGCGTAGCGCGCGGGATCGACCGGCGGGATCTCCCGCCACGTGCCGACGTAGAGGTCCTTGAAGTCGACCGTCGTGATGCTGCTGCTGGGGAGCTGTGCCAGCGCCGCGACCACGTCGGGGGTCCACTCGTCGTTGGTGTCGAGCTTGAAGGTGACGCCGGCGTCGCGCGCGAGCCACCCCTCGAGGGTCGCGGTGCTCGCCGGGTCACCGATGCCCATCGACAGCGCGACCTCCACCGGCGCCCAACCCACGCCCGCGAGCGTGGCGAGGTCGGTGCCGGCCTGGCGCAGCGCGAGGTCGAGCGCCGCGCTCTCCACGGCCCAGCGGTGGAATCCCGGCTTGTCGTCGAAGAGCGGATCCTTGCCCGGTCCGACCTCGATGCCGTCGAGGTGCGCCGACAGCTCCCCGAACGTGAACGTGCCGGCGAGCTGGAAGCCGGCGTACCACGCGGGCAGCGCCGCCTGGGTCTCGGCGGAGTAGGTGATGTTCTCGCCGGTGCCGACCGCGCCGCCGCCGTGCAGGTGCAGCAGCGTCGACACGCGCTCGAACGCACCCGGCAGGCGCAGCTGCGACGTCGAGACACGCTCGATCGTGACCGGCAGCTCATGCAGCGCCGCGCGCAGCTGCGCCGCGACGCCGACCCGGTTCGTCCACGTCACGGCTGCTTCTGAGCTCACGCCGGAACCGTGGCCTTGTCCTGCAGGTCGAGGATGCGACGGTCGAGCACGGCGTCGACGTCAGGTGCGTCGGAGGCGTACATCGGCTCGATCCACTGCCCATAGCGCTCGACGACGACCTTGCGCTTCATGCTCAGCTTGGGGGTGAGCTCGCCCGTCTCCTGCGAGAAGTCGATCGGCAGGATGCGGTAGCGCTTCACCTGCTCGACGCGGCCGACCTCGTCGTTGGCGTGCTTCACGGCCGCGGCCACGAGCGCCTGGATCTCCGGGTTCGCGATCAGCTCGAAGACGTCGTTCGCGAGACCCTTCGCCTGGGCCCACGTCTCGAGCTCGAGCGGATCGAGCGTGATGAGCGCGGTCAGGTAGGGCTTGCGGTCACCGAAGACGAGCGCCTGCGAGATGAACTGGCTCGACTTGAGGGCGTTCTCGATGTTGGCGGGGGAGATGTTCTTGCCGCCCGCGGTGATGATGATGTCCTTCTTGCGATCGGTGATGTAGAGGAACCCGTCGCGGTCGAAGTCGCCGATGTCACCGGTGTGCAGCCAGCCGTCGTCGCCGAGCACCTCGGCCGTCTCGTCGGGATGCTTGTAGTAGCCCTGGAAGACGACGTCGCCCTTCACGAGCAGCTCGCCGTCGTCGGCGACCTTCACCTGGGTGCCGTTGAACACGCGCCCCACCGACCCGAGGCGGAAGTTGTCGGGATGGTTCACCGCGATCGCGGTCGTCGACTCGGTCAGCCCGTAGCCCTCGACGAT
>JAOPYW010000087.1 GCA_025964405.1 Thermoleophilia bacterium
GGATGCTCGGCGCGCACCTGCTGGGCCAGGGCGCGCGCGCCCGCCGCGGTGGCGAGGTCGGCGACGATGATCGACGTGCGAGCGGCGTCGCTCCCGGCCCGACGGACGGTCTCCTCGAGTTCCTCGCGCCGGCGGGCCGCGAGCACGACGTGCGTGTCACCACGTCGCAGGAGCTGCAGGGTGGCCGCGCGGCCGATGCCACTCGATGCGCCCGTGACGAGCACGACGTGACGGATGGCGTGCGCGCCGCCGGGATGGGGGGTGCGCTTCGGCAGTTGTTCGTTCGACATGGACGAAGCTTCGCAGGTGTCGCGACCCGGGTCAGGACGCAGCTGCACTCCGGCGTTCGGCGGCGGCCCTGACCGTGCGCACCAGGTCGCCGGGATGGACGGGCTTCTGCACGAGCCCGTCGACCCGCCCTGCGACGCCGGCCTCGGCATCGGTGAGGTCGAGTGCGCTGCACACGACGATCGGAACGGAGCGGCGACGCAACTCGAGCGCACCGATGAGCCCGAGCCCGTCGAGGTTCGGCATGTTCATGTCGGTGCAGACGAGGTCGACCTCGGGGTGCAGGTCGAAGAGGCGCAGGGCCTGGGCGCCGTCGTCTCCCTCGATCACGCGAGCGCCGGCCGCTTCGAGCACCACGCGCAGGAGCATGCGCACGGGGCGTTCGTCTTCGGCGATGAGGATCGTCATGTCGGCGAGTGGCTGCATAGTAGTGAGCTGATTCCCGCGCACGAAATCCAGCAAACACGATCCGATGCAAATAACGTATGCGTCGTTGTAGGCATGCTCGACCAGCCCGGTGCGGCCACTCGCGCGGCCGCAGCCGCGCCGCCGTGCCGCCGAGGCCGCAACTGCCGCGGTCGAGGTGGGGAGGAAGCGGTGACATGACGCTTCCTCCCACCGACCCTGACTGGTTCCACGCGTTCGACGGACTCGTGCTCACCCTGAGCGAGCACTCGCTCGAAGGTGTGCGGACCGACTACGAATTCGCGCTGCGCGCCACGACCGACGGCGCCGAGGTCTGGCGCTCGAGCGTGCTGCATGGCCCGGGTGGTTCCTGCGCGAGCGGCGAACGCTTCGTGGGCTCGTTGACGTCGCGACAGGTGATCGAGTTGTTGGAGGAGATCCAACGCAGCGGCATCTACGAAGCACTGCCGGCGTTGGGCCTCGTGACGGGGTCGACGGATCCGGATGCCGCTCCCACCGTGTCGATGCGGCTCCTGTCGCGCACGCGGGAGCGACAGGTGCTCGACCATGCGCCCGGCGACCGGGCGATCGTGCACGACGTCACCGAGGCCGTGAAGCGCTGCGTCGACCTCGCCATGGAGCGGGCCCTGACCAGCGCGGGCTGACGATCGTCGGCGCGCCCATGCACGCGGGAGCGCGGGTTGCGTGCTCCGGCGGGGTCGCAGGGGTGGGCCGTGCGTTCGCCCCGGCGCCGGCTGGGGTACCTGCCCAACACGAATGGCCGATGTCGCTCTCCAATACCTCAACGCGATCCGCGTCGCAGCCTTCCGGCATGCGGGTCCCCACGACCCGCGCCTGACCGATGCGACCTGGCAGCAACTCATCGTCTGGGCGGCGCCTCGGCGGCTGCTCGGACGCACGCCCGAGGCGCGCGGCATCGGTCTCCTGTGGGACGACCCCCGTAACTTCGGTCCGCGCGAACGGCGCTACGACGTGGGGGTACCGATCGACGTGGAGGACGTCGACAACGTCGAAGCCCCGGGGTTCGTCGTCGTCACGCCCCCGGGTCGCTACCTGTGCGTTCGCCACCATGCCGGGTACGAGACGATCATGGACACCTACGACGAGGTGATCGAGGGGCCGCTGCGCTACGACGGGTGGACCCTGCTCGCCCAGCCGATCATCGAGGTCTACCGCAACTCCCCGTCGGAAGTGCCCGAGAGCGAACTCCACACCGACATCTTCTTCCCGGTGGCCAAGCTCTAGCCGTCATATGCCGTGGGGACGCGTCCGCTGGAGCCGCTTCACGAGCGACACCATGTCGTTGCGGAACCGACCGCTCAGGATGCCGCGGGGCAGCCGGCCCATCAGGCCACGGTACTCCCAGGGATACTCGGTGGTGTTGCGGCGGTTGGGGGGTGTCTCGAGGAATTCGACCATCACGTCCATGTGCTCCTCGTTGACGGCGAACATCATCATGCCGTTGAGGCGGCCCGCGTAGTACACCTGCCACTTCTCGGGGCTGTTGTGGGGCGTCGGCCCCCATGAACACACCGAGCAGGCGAAGCGCGGGTTGAGCAGCTTCGTGACGTTGCGGAACTCCGAGCCGATGCCCATGATGCGTGCGTAGTTGGTGCAGTCGGGGCACATCACCGCGATCTCCAACTCGGCCACGTACAGCTCGTCCTCCTCCTTGACGCCCTCGGGGCGCGGGAGTTCGGCGACGGGGAGCACGCCCACCCACCCGTTGCGGGGGGAGGAGGTCGCCTCCTCGTTGAGCAACGGTGCACCCTTGCCCTTGCGGAGGTCCTTGAGGCTCATCGAGCCGCCGTGGTGTGTCGGGAATCCATGTGACTGACCTGCCCGCCACCACATGTTGGCAATCGGGACGCCCGCACGTCGAACACGGTACGGCTCAGCTTGCCGCTACCGTCAGGTCGGCGCGCCCGCGAGCTGGAGGTCGACCGCGACCTCGCGCACGATCGAGCGGATGTCGTCGAGCACCGGGATGCCGTACCCGGTGTTGTCGTCGACGCCCTTGAGGCTGACGTCCTGCGCGGCGCGCTTGAGCACTTCCTTCATCGCCCGCGTGTCGAACTTGTAGCCCGTCTCCTCGACGGCGGCCTGGTCGGCCAGCGCGAGGATGCCCGTGATCATCGGCGTCGCCATCGACGTGCCCTGCCAGCCGCTCTCGATGCCACCGCCGGGGATCGTCGACTTGATGTCGACGCCCGGGGCCGCGATGAACGGTACCGGCTCGCCATCCTCGACGGGGAGCGGACTCGGACCGCGCGAGGAGAAGCTCGCGACCTTGTCCTTGCGGTCGGTGGCGGCCACGGTGATGATGTGCGAGTTGGAGCCCGGCGAGCCGACGGTGCCGCGCCCCGACGCTCCGTCGTTGCCCGCTGCGAAGACGTTCACGATGCCCATCGCATCCATGTTGCGCAGCGCGTGCTGGTAGCTGATCGAGTTGCCGTCGTCGGAGCCCCAGGAATTGTTGATGATGTCGGGTCCCGCGGTGACGTCGCGCTTCGTGCCCGGGTTGACGCCGGGGGTGGGGAAACGCGGGGCGATCATGTTCTGGAACGCGCTCAGCAGCATGCCGTCGGTGCCGCCGTGTGCACCCAGCCCGCGCGCTGCGACGAGCTCCGCGTCGGGAGCGACACCGGTCTGCACGCCGCCGTAGTGGCCGACGATCTGACCACCGACGAACGTGCCGTGGCGACCGTCGTCGACGGGGCTCGGTGAGTTCGCCTCGTCGGCGTCGTACCAGCTGCCGGTGTCGGAGCGTTGCCCCGTGGAGGCGTCGTAGCCGGCGTAGTTGCCGAGCAGGAAGGGGTGCTCCACGTCGAGGCCGGTGTCGAGTACGCCGACCTTGATGCCCTTGCCGGTGAGGCCGTCGGCCGCGGCCTTGTCGACCCCGACGCGCTCGAGGTTCCAGTAGGGATCCTTGTTCAGGTTCACCTTGCGAGGCTTCGCCGCGACGTCGAACGGAAGGTCGGCCAGGGCGTCGGAAGCGCCCGTGATGGCATCGCTGATGGATCCGAGCTGGTCGACGTGCTCGCCGGGCAGGTCGAGCACGTGCGTCGCCGACTCGATCGACTGCGCGACACCGGCTGCGCTCGACATCGTCGTGCGCGCCGTCTCGTCGCCGTAGACGACGATCGCATTCTGGATCCACAGGGGCTTGTAGCCGCGCATCGGCGAGACGTGACCCGAATCCTGCAGGCCGTCGAGCACCTTCCAGAGGGGGGTCTGCGTCTTGACCATGTTCGCGATGAGCTTCTTGGCCACGAACTCGCGGCGGGCATCCCCGACCGGCATCGTGAAGGCCTTCTCGGTGTCGCGGGTGCCCTGGTCGTCGAGCAGCACGAGGAACTCCGTGAACTGCGCACGGTCCTTCGCGATCGCTGCTGCCTCCGCCTTGGTGGGGGGAGCGGTGGGCGCAGGTGCTTCGGTCGGCGCACCGGAGACGGCGGCCGATCGCACGGGTGCGGCGCTGGTGCTGCTGATCAAGGTGGTCATCCATGACCTCGCTGTTCGGGGATCGAGCTACATCGAGATTGCGCATCATCGACGATCGGTGGGGATCCGGATACGGTTGGCGCCTGTGCGTGGCCCGGTCCCAGGTCGTGGATGGCCGCCTGCGGGCAGGCGCCGGCGGTTCGCCGAAACATTCGCCCCATGGCATCCAACAGCACGACGATCCTTCGGATTCCGAGCCCATGGTCGAACGATCCACGAACCATGCCGTGGTGCCGGTGGCCCACCGTTCGCGTTGGGACGGCTGCGGGTACCATGGTCGTCATGGCCACCGTGTACGAGATCGAGGAACTGGAACAGGCGCTCAACGACCTTGAGCTCGACGACCCGCTTCCCGAACACGAAAAATGGTGGGCGATCAGCACCGATCCATGGCCATGCCCAGCGTGTGGCGAGGAGATGATGTGGGTCACCGCGTGCCATCACGTCGTCATCGCCGAGACGCCAGACCCACTGCTCGAGCACGCCGCGATCGCGAAAAAGGTCGGGCGCAATCCGCGCATCGTCAAATACGACGAGGGCCTGCCGACGATCACGCTCTATCAGTGGCGCGCACTCGGCCGCCCCGTACACGGCGTACGGCGCGACCTCACGCCGCAGTGAATCGGCGCGGCCAGTG
>JAOPYW010000088.1 GCA_025964405.1 Thermoleophilia bacterium
CGCCAAGGGTGACACGCTGCTCATGGTGCTCAACACCGGCGAGGGTGCGCGCAAGTTCACCGTGCCGAAGATGGAGCGCCGCGGCGCGTGGGAGGTGCTGCTCGACACCACCAACCCCGCGGCCGAGGGCACGCTCGAGCAGCGCGCCGGCTTCCACGTGCCGCCCCACGCACTCATCCTGCTGCGCCACCACGGCGATCGCGAAGCGCGGGGGTAGTCGGCATGCGAATTCCCACGTCCACCTACCGCCTGCAGCTCACCGAGGAGTTCGGGTTCCGCGCCGCGGCTGACATCGTGCCCTACCTCGCGCGCCTGGGCATCGGCGACGTCTACCTCTCCCCGATCCTGCAGGCCGCCCCGGGCTCCACGCACGGCTACGACACCGCCGACCCGACCCGGCTCGACGAGCGGCTCGGCACCCGCGCCGACTTCGACGCGCTCAGCGCAGCGCTTCAGGCGCACGACATGGGACTCCTCCTCGACATCGTGCCGAACCACATGGCGGCGCACACCGCGAACCCGTGGTGGTGGGACGTGCTCGAACACGGCCCCGACTCCGAGCACGCCGAGACCTTCGACATCGACTGGGCCAAGGGCCTCGGACGTCTCCTGCTCCCCGTGCTCGGCGGTCCGCTGGAGGGCGTGCTCGAGGCGGGGGAGCTGTCGGTGGTCGACGGCCAGCTCGCCTACTACGACAACCGGTTCCCGCTGGCACCCGGCACCGAACAGATCAGCGACCTGCGCGCCCTCGTCGACGCGCAGCACTACGAGCTCGCCGACTGGCGCGAGCAGGCGACGCGGCTCAACTACCGCCGCTTCTTCGACGTCGCGGGCCTGGTCGGCGTGCGCGTCGAGCTCCCCCACGTCTTCGATGCCACGCACGCGCTCGTGCTCGACCTGATCCGCGAGGGGCACGTCACCGGGCTGCGCGTCGACCACGTCGACGGCCTGCGTGACCCGCGCGCCTACCTCGAGCGCCTGCAGCGCGCCGCGCGTGCGGCGAGCGGACGCGACGAGCCGTTCTACGTCGTGGTCGAGAAGATCCTCGCGCCCGACGAGCTGCTGCCCGAGTCGTGGCCGATCGCCGGCATGACGGGCTACCAGTTCCTCGACGCGGCCGACGGGCTGTTCGTCGACCGCGACGGCGTCGAGCGCATCCAGGAGCGCTATCGCGAGGTCGTGGGCACGGTCGACACCTTCGACGAGGTCGTCGAGCGCGCGAAGCTCCGCACGATTCGCGACCTCTTCTGGGGGGAGCTGGGCGCGCTCGCCGCCCGCCTCGCCCCGCTCAGCCTCGAGCCGGGCAACGACGACGCGCACCGGCGCATGCGCGACACCCTCGCGCTGGTCACGGCCGAACTGCCGGTCTACCGCACCTACATCGACGCGAACGGCGCGACGCCGCTCGACCGGGCCGTGCTCGAGCGCGTGCTGACGGCGGCCGCGCAGCACCCGGGCTCCGACCCGGAGTCGCTCGCGGTGATCGCCGCCGCGCTGCGCGACGATCGCGAGTTCGCGGTGCGCTGGCAGCAGTTCTCGGGGCCCGTCACCGCCAAGAGCGTCGAAGACACCGCCTTCTATCGCTACTACGCCGTGCCGGCACGCAACGAGGTCGGGGTGCATCCGGGCACCGAGCCGGGCTCGTCGGTCGGCGCCTTCCACTGGATCACCGGCCGCCGCGGGCGCGTCTGGCCGCACCAGCTCAACGCGAGCTCGACCCACGACACGAAGCGCAGCGAAGATGTGCGGGCGCGCATGATGGCGCTCCTGTCGCGACCCGACGAGTGGGCCGACACCGTCGCGGATTGGCTCGACCGGTTCGACGCGCCCGACCGCAACGACGGCTGGATGGTCGCGAGCACGCTCGTCGGCGCCTGGCCGCTGGATGAGGAACGCCTGCACGAGTACATCCTCAAGGCGGTGCGCGAGGAGAAGGTGCACTCGAGCTGGACGAGCCCCGACGAAGAGTACGAGGCTTCGATCTGTGCGTTCGGGGAGCGCCTGCGCACGAGCGGCGAGGTCGAGGGCGTCGTCGACGCCGTGCGCGCACGCGGCGAACGCAACTCGCTCGCGGCCGTGACGCTCAAGCTGCTCGCGCCCGGCGTGCCCGACATCTACCAGGGCACCGAGGTGGAGTCACTGACCCTCGTCGATCCCGACAACCGCCGCCCCGTCGACTACGCACGGCTGCAGGAGCTGCTCACTGCAGATGACGAACCCGACAAGCTGCGACTGACACGCACACTCACCCACGCGCGCCGCATGCACGCCGACCTCTTCGCGCACGGCGACTACCTGCCGCTGCGCAGCGAGGTGCCGGGCACGATCGCCTTCGCGCGCCGCTACGAGGGCGCGTGGCTCGTGGTGGCGGTGCCGATCGCAGGCTACGTCGATTCGGCCAGTGGCGGGCTCGACCTGCCCGCGGGTGCCCCGACCGCCTGGCAGCACGTCGTGACGGGGGCTGCGGTCGACCTCACCGCTCCCCTGACCGACCAGCTGGCGCACTGGCCGGTGCTCGTCGCGTTCGGATGGGCTCGTTAGTCGTTCAGGAGGTCAGCGTAGGCCCGCAGCATGTACCGATCGAACTGCGGCACGGTGAACTCCGCGTGGCCGTGGCTCGGCGTGAAGAGCAGACCCTTCTCGATGAGCCGTGCTCGCACTGGGCCGAGCTGCTCCGACGTCCTGCCGAGAACAGCCGCGACGTCCTTCGCGGCCTGGGGCAGCGGGCCAAGCGTGGCCATGGCTCGAAGGTAACGGAGCTCGTGCGCAGTCGTCCTGTCGGCACGCACGCGGAAGAAGCTCTCATCCAGTTCTGCTTCGACTTGGGGCAGGGCTGCCCGGACATCGTCGGCCGTGATCGGTGATGCTTCAGCGAGGTGCCACGTCGCCTTGCCGTACTCCTGCAGGAAGTAGGGGTAGCCCTCCGTGTATTGCAGGATGGCGTCGAGGGCCGCTTGCTCGTATGTCACACCTTCCGTGCCCGCCGGACCCACCAGCGCGGCCTGTGCGTCCGGCTCCGACAAGGCCCCGATGCGCGGAAACTTGAAGAGCCGCTCGGCATACGATCTTGCGTCCCCCGCGAGCTTGGGAAGCTGTGGGAGACCGGCTCCGACCAGTGTGATCGGGAGCGAACGTTGAATCGTCCGATGCAGGGCAGCGATAAATGATCCCAGCTCCTCCGCGCTGAGGTACTGGAGTTCATCGATCAGGAAGACGACGCCGCGCCCCTGCTCGCGTGCCGCCTCGCCAAGCGCGACGAACAGGTCGGTCATGTCGTCGGCCAGCATGCCGGAATCTGCGCGCCCCTCAAGCTTCTCCGCGTCCAGGCCAGCGGACACACCGTCGGCTCCGACCGTGATCGAGAACGACTTGAGGACCTGGGCGGCTGCCGAGGCGCGGACCCCCCACCTCGCTCGAGGCGAGAGCGTGAACAAGGCACGGCGTGCGAGGTTCGCGAGCTTCTCCGCGAACTCACCGTGCTTGTGGATCTCAGTTGCAACCGTGACCCAGTTGGCGGCCTCGGCCCGGGCCTCGAACGCGTTGAGCAGCACCGTCTTCCCTACACCGCGAAGACCCGTGATGATCATCGACTGTTCGGGCCGTCCACGCTGCATCCGATTCAGCAGCAGCTCGAAGTTGGCCAGTTCCTCGTCTCGACCGGCCAATGCAGGGGGCTGGGCCCCGGCGTTCGGGGTGTAGGGATCGTGAGCTGATCCATATTGACAATCTTATCGGGTCTTATCGGATGCAGATAAGATCATGATAGGTCAAAAAGGATCGCTGCCTCCAACGCTTCCAAGTCGCGCACTCCGGGTAGGCGCGCCTCATGAAGAGTTCGCTGTTCTCCGACGCATTCCAGGAAGTTCCCGGCCAGGGCGGCTTCCAACTCCAGAACGAGCGCATGCTCAAGGTCGCGCTGAGCGGCGAGTTCATGGCGCGCCAGGGGGCGGCGGTCGCCTGGCAGGGCGACGTGAAGTTCGCGTTCGAGGGTGCGGGCGCCAAGCGCCTCATCAAGAAGCTCGTGACCGGCGAAGACCTGCAGCTGATGAAGGTCAGCGGGCAGGGCGATGTCTTCCTCGCCGACTACGCCGCCGAGGTGCACGTGCTGCACCTGGAAAACGACTCGATCACCGTGAACGGCGCGAACGTGCTCGCGTTCGACTCGTCGCTGACGTGGGACCTCAAGCGCAACAAGGGCATGGGCGGCATGGCGGCGCAGGGCCTCTTCAACATCGTGATCGAGGGCACCGGTTCGGTGGCGCTGACGACGATCGGCACGCCGGTCATCCTCGACCCCGCGACCCAGCCGACGTTCTGCGACCCGGCGGCCGCCGTCGCGTGGAGCACGAGCCTGCAGCCCCAGCTCCTCAAGACCGACGGCGTCATGAAGAGCCTCATCGGGCGCGGCAGTGGTGAGCTCTTCTCGCTCGGGTTCCAGGGACAGGGCTTCGTGGTCGTGCAGCCGAGTGAGGGCCTGCCCTGGGGCGCGGCCGCCTCGGCCCAGAACTCGACCGGCGGCGGCATCGGCGCACTGTTCAGCTGACCGGCGGGTAGGTGGAGCACATGACCGCCCTCCTCATCGCCGACGCCGCCTACCAGGCGGGCTACGTCGTCGGCATCTTCGTCGGCCCACTCCTAGTCGCGGCGATCATCCGCGGGATCTACGTCGCGATCCGCCGCAGCGGCCGCAGGGTCTTCGACAAGTGGTTCTGGATCATCGCTGCCATCGTGTTCGTGCTCTCGGCAGCAGGTCGGGCAGCCGGCAACGGCTGACGTCAGTCGACGCTGACGCGCGGCACCCAGTCGGCGAGGTCGTCGTCGCCCGGCCCCGCGGCCGCACGCCGATCACGCCAGACACGCGCCACGCGAGCGAGCTGCGCCGGGTCGACGTAGTACGTGTTGACCGGTCCGAAGCGGGCGCGGGCGGCGTCGCCGTCGCTCAGGATGAGCTGCATGCCCGCGTGCTCGGCGAGCGCGGTCGCGAGCACCATCGACGCCGCGAGGCCGTCGGCCGGCAGCTCCTGCGACCAGTCGTCACCGCAGCTGCAGGTGAGCGTGCCGACGCTCCCGGTGCGCCGCCACTCCACGATGTGCTCGGCCGCGGGGAGCAGCTGCTCATCGCGCAGGCGCCGCGAATCACCGGCGTGTCGCGGGAGGATCGTCACCGTCGCGCGAACTCAGGCCTCGACGAGGCGGGGCTGGCCGGCCCACGTCGAGCGCGGGTCGGGGCGGAAGGTGCGTGCTCCGTCGACGAGTGCGACCAGCGCGGAGTCGCGCACGACGGCGGGCGAGTGGTGGTGCCCGGCGTCGGCGGCGCGCACGTTGCCGGCGGCGAACGGCACACTCGACCGCTTGGTCTCGATCGTCACGGGCGCCGGGCCCATCGTGTTCGAGGTGTCGTAGTAGGAGCGGCTCTGCGTGTGCACGTCGAACAGGCGGTAGCCGGCGCGCCACGTCATCACGGCGAGGCCGGGCATCCTGCCGGCGCTCAGCTGGCGCGCGGCGGCGATCGCGTCGTCGATGCTCGTGAAGGTGGAGATGCCCTCGTGGCTGCCAGCGAGGCGGTAGTCGCGCTCGGTCGACCAGGTCTGCACGAGCCCCGACGGTGACATGCGCGCACGCACGTCGATCGTCTGGCTGGCGAGGGCGGGTGACTTCGTGGGAGTGACTGCGGCGAGCTGCATCGTCCGTGACCTTTCGCGCGGGGGAGTCCGACATCCGTGTCGGGAACTGGCTCCGAGCGATGCTACAGCCTATTCGTCGATCGCGGCGAGGGTGATGGCGAGGAGCTCGTCGATCCGCGCGACGTGCTCGTCGGTGAGCGCCTGGATGTCCTTGCTGCGCCCGTTGAGCTTGGCGTCGGAGATCTCCTCCGCGGCGCGCTGGCGCTTGAGCAGGTTGACCGCGTCACGGCGAATCATCCGCACCGACACGCGGCCGGCCTCGGCCTCGTCCTTCGCGCGCTTGGCGAGCTGCAGGCGGTTCTCGGCGGTCGGCGCCGGCATCTCGATGCGGATGCGCACGCCGTCCTCGTTCGCGCGCGCGCCGAGGTCCGAGTCGTTGATCGCCTTCGCGACCGCGCCGACGAGGCTCGGGTCGTAGGGCGTGACGACGAGGCCGCGCGGCGGCTGGATCGCCACCTGGGCGAGCTGCGGCACGGGGGTGTCGGTGTCGTAGGCGCGCACGCGGATGCCGTCGAGCAGCTCCGGCGTCGCGCGTCCGGCGCGCAGGGGCGCGAGTCGACGGCGCGCGGCCTCGACCGCTTCGTCCATCTGTCGACCCGTGCCCCCGCCGCCGGCCACTGGAGCTAGGCCGTCGCGGTGAGCTTGGCCTCGAGCGAGATCGGCACGTTGCCGGCGATCGCCTTCGAGACGGGGCAGCCGTCCTTCGCGCCCTCGGCGATGGTGAGGAAGGTCGCTTCATCGACGCCGGGCACGTCGCCCTCGACCGTCAGCACGACGCCCTTGATGGCGAAGCCACCCTCGATCGGGCCGAACTCGTAGGTCGCGGTCACGTCGAGCGTCGTGGGCTCGTGTCCCTCGCCGCCGAGCGCACCGCTGAGCGCCATGGCGTAGCAGCCGGCGTGTCCGCTCGCGAGCAGCTCCTCGGGGGTGGTACCCGCTTCTCCGCCGTTGCGGGCCTTCCAGGTGAGCTCGGCGGCGTCGATCGCCGGGCTGGTGGTGGAGACGGTGCCGCTGCCGCCGGCGATGCTGCCGGTCCAGTGCGCGCGTGAGCTGCTCGTGGCCATGCTGGTGTTACTCCTTGTCGATGAGGTGATCGGTTCGGAAACTAGCAGGGCCCCGCTGCCGGTCGGCTGCGGGGCCCTCAGTACCAATATCCAGGTGGGCGCGGATGGATTCGAACCATCGTAGCTTACGCAACGGGTTTACAGCCCGTCCCCTTTAACCACTCGGGCACACGCCCTGGAGTGTCTCCATCCTAGCCCGTTTCGGCCCCTCCCTGCAACGCGACAAGTGGTTCGTTCGATGTACCGGTGAACGAATGGCGCAGCACGGGGGTGCAGCGCCGATTCCCAAGGGGGGAAAACCACATGTCGATGCCTGTCAGTGCCGTGCCCGTCGGACCCAAGCTCCTGCCATGGGTCGTGGGAGCTGCCGTCGTCGGCGGCGCCGCGATCGCGGTCGGTGCCCTCGTGCACCACAACAACGTCAAGGACGATATGACCACCGAGGCGCCGGGCCCGAATCCGCCCACCGGTGAGCTGCCGACCGCCGGCCCCGCGCCGACGCCGACACCCGGGGAAGCGCCCTACGGCGGACCAGCCGTCGATTACGCGCCGATCGGTGAGAACCAGGCCGACCGTGACGCTGCGGCGACGGGTAACCACTCCTTCATCGCTCCGACTGCGACGAGCCCCGGCGACGACTACGGCTCGGGCTACGGCACGGGCACCTCGCCCGGCGACGACTACGGCTACGGCGGCTACAACTCCAACTACACGCAGATCTACAACGCCGTGTACGACGTTGCACCGTCCTCGTGGGGCGTGAACGACGTCGCGAACGTGGCCTCGGCCGCCAGCAGCGCCGGGCGCTCCGCCTACCAGGCGACGCAGATGGTGCGTGAGGTCTACAACTCGACGCCCTACGACTGGTCGAGCACGCAGGAGGCCCGCGTCGCAGCGGAGGCCCTCACCGTCGGCCGCTCGGCCTACGACACGGGCAACGTCATCGACCAGGTCGAGGTCGGCACGCCGTACAACTGGTCGAACGCGTCAGACGTGCGCCTCACGATCGCCGCGCTCGACGGCCACGTGGCCTCGTCGAACGTCGACGAC
>JAOPYW010000098.1 GCA_025964405.1 Thermoleophilia bacterium
CGGTGCCGACCGCGCCTCGAGCCTCACCGACCCGACCGACCGCAGTACCCGCATCCTGTTCGGTGACGGCGCCGGTGCCGTGGTGCTCCGCAAGGAACTCGAGGTCGCCGACGTCGTCGCGATGGCGGCCGTCGATGCCGGCATCGACCCGGGGGCGGCGTTCGACGCGGGCATCGACGGCGGGCCGCTCGACGACGAGACCGCGGGCCTGCGGTCGGTCGCCTACACCGTCGACCACGGGGGCCTGGGCGCGCTCGTCATGCCGGTGGGCGGCACGCTCGCGATGGACGGCCCCGCGGTGAAGGCCTTCGCAGTGCCCGCATTCGTGTCGGCGGTCGAGACCGCCTGCCAGGAGGCCGGCATCGAGGTCGACGACCTCGACCTCGTCGTGCCGCACCAGTCGAACCGCCGACTCATCGAGACCGCGATCGACGAACTCGGCCTGCCCGAGGGAAGCGTGACGTTCACGGTCGACGACCTCGGCAACACCGGCGGCGCATCGCTCCCCATCAGCCTCGACGCCGCGAACCGCGCCGGACGCCTGCGCGACGGCGACCTGGTCTGTCTCGTCGGCTACGGGGCGGGCCTGCAGTCAGCGGCCTGCGTGCTGCGCTGGAGCACCTGACCGTCAGTGGTCGAGCGCGTACTGCGCGGCCGCGTCTTCGGAGCGGTCCTGCTTCCGCAGCACCGAGATCGCGTGGCCGATCTCGTGCTGCACGACCTCGCGGAGTGCCTCGGGGCCCTTCCCGGTGGCACGTGACGCGACGCGGATGCTCGTCGGTGTCAGTCGGTCGCCTGCGTCGCGCGTGATGAGGGTCGCACCGAGCATGCCTTGGCCGAGCGACTGCTTCGGTACGAGCTCGACGTGCAGCCCGTGCCGCACGAGCAGCGCACGGTCGGCGGCCGGCAGCGCAGCGATGGCGGCACGCGTGGTCGCGAGTTCGCGGGCAGTGACCTTCGCGCCGTCGGCATGGCCGATACGCGTCAGGGCACGGGCGGATGTGGGAGCGAGTCGCACACCGGTATCTCCCCGAACGACGAAGCCACGAACGGAGTGGTGCGTCGTCGTGGCCGCCGTGCGTCGCGCAGGTGGCCGCATCGGAGTAGAGTCGCGGGCGTTCCTCGCGCGAGCGCACCCGGCGCACGCGCACCCTTGAAAGGGCGACATGACGACCATGCAGCAGCTGTGGGGCGGCGAGACCGACAAGGCAGTGAAGAACTTTCCCGTCAGTGGCGAGCGCGTGCCCACGCGCGTCGTGCACTGGCTGGCGCGCATCAAGGGTGATGCCGCCGTCGTGAACGCGGAGCTCGGCCTGCTCGACCAGGCGATCGCCGACCGCATCGCCGCGGCCGCGAACGAGATCGTCGACGGCCAGCACGACGACCAGTTCCCGATCGACGTCTTCCAGACCGGTTCGGGTACGTCGACCAACATGAACGTCAACGAGGTACTCGCGAGCATCGCCGGTGAAGGCGTGCACGCGAACGACCACGTGAACATGGGCCAGTCGTCGAACGACACCTTCCCGAGCGCCGTGCACCTCGCCGCGCTCGACGTCGCCACGCACGAGCTGCTGCCGGCGCTCACGAAGCTCGAGGCATCGCTCGCCGCCAAGGCAACCGAGTTCGCCGACGTCGTGAAGAGCGGTCGTACGCACATGATGGACGCCGTGCCGGTCATGCTCGGCCAGGAGTTCGCGGGCTACTCCGCCCAGGTGCGCCTGGGCAAGGAGCGCGTCGCCGCGACCCTCGAGCACGTCGGCCAGATCCCGCTCGGTGGCACCGCCACCGGCACGGGCCTCAACACGCATCCGGAGTTCGCCGCCAAGGTGCGCGCACGCCTGGAGGCGGCGACCGGCCTAACCATCTCGGCACCCCTCGACGCGTTCGAGGCCCAGGCCTCGCGTGACGCGCTCGTGGAGCTCTCGGGTGCACTCAAGGTGCTCGCCGTCAGCTCGATCAAGCTCAGCAACGACATCCGCCTCATGGGGTCGGGTCCGCGTGCGGGTCTCGGCGAGATCGAGCTCCCCAGCCTGCAGAAGGGCTCGTCGATCATGCCGGGCAAGGTGAACCCGGTCATGGTCGAGATGCTGCAGCAGGTCTCGGCGCAGGTGATCGGCAACGACACCGCGATCACGCACGGCGGCATCCAGGGCGCGTTCGAGCTGAACGTGGCCATCCCGCTCATCGCGCGCAACCTCCTGCAGAGCCTGCACTTCCTGGCCAACGCCGCGGAGCTGTTCGCGCAGAACTGCGTCGACGGCATCACGGCCAACACCGAGCAGCTCGAGACCTACGCCGAGGGCAGCCTCGCCGTCGCGACCGCGCTCAACCCGTTCATCGGCTACGACAAGGCGTCGCAGATCGTGACCGAGGCCCACGCCTCCGGTCGCACGCTCCGCGAGGTCGCACTCGAGCTGGGCGTCGAGCAGAAGGTGCTCGACGAGGCGCTCAACATGCGCGCGATGACCACCAACCAGCACTGAGCCGACGGTGACCTCCACGTCTGCACGAACTCACGGCGTCGCCACGAAGGGCCGACGAGCGCTTGCGCTCGGGCTGCTCGTGGCGGCGCCGTTCTTCGTAGCGGGCTGCGGTGACGACACGCAGACGCTCCGGGAGCAGCTCGAGAACCCGCCCCCGCGCCTGCCCGCCGACCCGGACCGGCCCGACACGCCGCCGGTGCCGGCGCTGCTCGACACGGTGCAGCCGTGGAAGCCGCTCGACCTCTACCCCTCGAGCGTGCTCGCGACGTGGGCGCTCGTGACGATCCACGTCGACAAGGCGCACGACGTCACCTACCGCGTGCCCATCGAGTGGACCGCCAGCGACGCGACGGGTCGCGCGACCAACCTCGCGAAGGAGATCATCGCGCAGGGGCGGCTCACCGACCTCGACGACTCGGAGATCTCGCTCGCCGCCTATGCCGCGCAGCTCGCGGAGGGCAACCCGATCTTCCAGTACACGACGCAGGACGGGCACGTCGTCTACCTCACGCGACGCGAGGTCGCACTCGCGCCGACCGATCCCGAGGCCCCGCGCCAGTTCTTCCACACCGCGGTCGTCAGCGTCGACGAACACATCGTGAAGCTCGACGTGCGCTACGACAGCGACCTCGACTTCCGGTTCGACGAGCTCGCAGATGCGATCTCGGGCACCATCCAGGTGCGCCGCCGCGACGAGGGCTGACCGCCCCTGCGCACCCGCGTCAGGCGCGGCCCGCGCACCGCTCCCCCGAAGACACCGCGGGCCCCACCGAAGTGAGGCCCGCTGCGTGAACCGTCGATGTCGCGCGGCCTCAGCCGAGCTCGGTGATCATCTCGCGGCGGACCTGCTCCATCCGCTGCGCCATGCCCACGTTGCTGTAGGTCGGGAACACGACCTGGCCGAGTGACTTGGTCTGCTGGCGGTAGGGCTTGTTCGGGAACAGTGTCGCGAGCTTCGCCTCGAGCTTCTTCTGGCCGAAGCGGTTCTTGTACATGATCGCGAGGTTCGCATCCTCCGTACCGTCACGCAGTGCCTCCATGCGCAGGCTCGACACCGGGCGACCGTCAGCCGAGTTGCGATCGGTCTCCGACGTGAGCCCGTACTGCGGGGAGTAACCGGGGTAGATGTAGGTGCCCCAGCCCGCTGCCGTGCCGTAGATCGGGTGCTTGAAGTACGGCGTCTGCGTGTACGGATCGCCGTTCTTGAAGTGGGTCCCGTCGATGCGCGTGGCCGAGTCGGCGTTGCCCCAACCCATGAGCAGGTTGGAGATGTACATGCCGGTGAGGCCTTCGCGTGCCGCGAGCAGGTACATGAGGCGCGGGTCGGTGCCGGGGGCATCGATCGTCGTCTGCATGGTGTTCTTGTCGGCCGTGTAGAAGTTGTAGGCCCACGTCTCGCCACCCTTGTGCGTCTTGCGGATCGCGGCGAGGCGGTTGATGTACTCACGGTCGCGGTTGATCTTCTTGCCGTTCGTCTGGAACGACTTCATCCACGGTGAGGTGATGCGACCGAACATGCGGCTGAACGGCACCATCCAGACGTCGACGTCGTCGCCGCCCTTGCCGTCCCACAGCTTGCGGTTGCCGTAGAGGTCCTGCTCGTAGAGCTTCGAGGCAGTCTTCTTGCCGACCTTCTTGGTCGCCTTGAGCTTGCGCTCGTCGCGCGGCCAACCCGCCAGGACGACCTTCGCCTTCTTGCCGACGGCGGCATGCAGCGCCTTGTTCGCCTTCGGCAGTTCGACGTTCATCTGCACGCGCTGGGCGGCAGTGGCGTCGGACGGCTCGTCGAACGGGTTCTTGACGTAGGTGGCCGAGGTGAAGAGGCCGTTGGCGCTCCACGCGCTGGCGACGCTCTTCCAGAACCCGGGTGCGCGACCGTCGAGCGTGTCGTCCTGCTTGAGGGTCGGGGTGTGCTTCGGGTCGAGCACGGCGGTGAAGTCGTCGCCCGAGTCGTCGTGGTTGCAGCCCTGGCTGCGGTACGGCAACCAGCGCGGCTGGTCACCCAGTGTCGTGAGGTACGACTGCAGCTGCCCCAGGAACCCGGCGCAGCTGTAGCTGCCACCCGAGTCGGGCGTGGCGAGGCCGTGGTCGAGCGGCGCGATGTCGTGCTCGGCGAGGAACGAGTAGAGGCCGCGCAGCTGCGCCTGGCGATCTGCGGGCGACTGGTTGCCCGGGAACCGCTTGTCGACGCCGTTGCGCATCGCCGTGTTGCCGAGCCAGTACTGGTTGCCCTCGACGCCGACCGTGGTCTTGAAGGCACCCGGCGAGCTGGGCTGCAGCAGGCCGACGCCGCCCGGGCGCCGCACGTGGAGGTTGTACGGGGTGCTCGCGTACACCG
>JAOPYW010000123.1 GCA_025964405.1 Thermoleophilia bacterium
GGCGCCCTCGACCCTGGCGGGCGCCATCCTCGACCGGGCGAACGCGGTCAGCGCGGCGGCATCCGACGCGGCCGCCGCGGAGTTCGCGATCATGCTCGAGCGCATGAGTGCACCGGAGCAACGCTCCTTCAACGCGAAGTCGAACGACCAGGGCATCGAGAAGCGCACCGCGCGCCGCGCCCGTCGCGCCCGCATCGCCGAGCTGCGCGCGTGCCTCGAGGAGGTCGCCGCGTGGTGGCGTGACGTGCTCGCCCTGCACGCCGGCGCGCCCGACACCGTCGCCAACGTCGATCGGGCCGACCGCATCGCGGTGATCGCCGCCGGCCCGGCCGGACCGCGCGCCGTGCCCGCGCTGGACGCCATCGACGAGGCCGAGGCACGCCTGCTCTTCAACAACGCCGACGAGCCGGTCACGATCGGCGCCCTCGCCGCGGAGCTCGCCGCCCTCGCCTCAGGCCGCATCCGCGCCCGTCGCACGCTCGGAGCCCCCGCCCGCACCGCGACGGGCTACGACCTCTCGCTGGGCTGAGCCGGCCCGACCCGCGTTCTGACCGACGTGGCACCGTGCCCGAGGCGCACCGCGCAGCGCGCGTGGAGCACGGCTGACACCGCCTTAACACTTACCTTGCGAAACCCTCGGTGGATCCTGCGCCTACCTGCACCGACATAGGTGGGGCAGGCGGTCGGGGGACCTCCTGCCCCGCGGTCGCCCAACCGGGCGCGCGGGTCGAACGAGGGCACGAGGGGCACCACCATGAGCGCAGGATTCACCACCGCACGCGAAGCAGTCCGACTGGTCGAGGCCGATCACGAGCCGGCCGAGGAGTCGACGGTCGACTACTCCAACCCGGAGACGGCCATCACACAGCTCCACGCCGAGTACGCACCGCGACTGCTCGCCTACGCGATGTCGATGCTGCGCAACCGCGAGGATGCCGAGGACGCCATCCAGACCACCTTCCTCAACGTCTACAACTCGCTGCGCGACGGCCGGGTGCCGCGCCAGGAGGCCTCGTGGCTGTTCCGCATCGCCCGCAACGTCTGCCTCAACCGCATCCGTACGCACCAGCGCAAGCCTGCCGGCACGCTCGACGGCATGGACGTCGCCGCCACGCACAGCCTCGAGGAGCAGGTCGACCAGCACGTGCACCTCGCCGTCCTGCGAGCGGCGCTCGAGCGGCTTCCCGAGCAGCAGCGCAAGGCCATCGTGCTGCGCGAGCTGCAGGGCGCCTCCTACGCGGAGATCGCCACAGCGCTCGAGACGACGCAGGGCGCCGTCGAGAGCCTCATCTTCCGGGCACGTCGCCAGCTCGCCACGAGCCTGCGCATCGCCTCGCCGACGTTCGACCGCCGCGGGGGCGTCGCCGTCGCCGCCTGACATCCGTCGCGCTCGCGCGACCGACCACCATTCGATGCGGAGCGTCTCCTCGGAGGCGCTCCAACTCGTTCGTGGCGACGCGCGGTCGGGCGCGGCACACGTCAGGTGGGGAGCGATGCACGCAGCGCGGGCCGCGTGTCAGGCGGCGAGGTCGATGCCCTGGGCAGCACGATCGAGGCTGCCGGGGCTCACGTCGAGGCCGAACACGTCCTCGAGCATCTTGCCGACGAGGGGATAGCGACCCGCGGCCGAGGCGAGTGGATGCACCGACGCGTTCTCGCGGAAGGTGTTGATCGGGCGCTGGGGCGGAAGCACCTCGGCCGGTGCTTCCGTGGCCTGCTTCGCCAGGAGCACCGCCGCGAACGTCACCGCAGCGGTGGCCGGTGGGGCCGGCGGAGGCGGTGTCGGCGCAACGTCTGCCGGGGCGGAACCGCCGGACTTCGCCGGAATGTCCCACCCTGCTGGCATCGCCTGTGCCGACCTGATCTCCATGTGCCCACCCAGTCTGGCTACACGTCTCCTCGCGCCCTATCGGCATCGCCCGCCCCGTGCTGGAGGCCAACCGGGTGGCCGCCCGTCGCTCCTGGAACGACAGAATGCACCCAAGCGTTCGCGGGTGCTGGGCCTTCCGCCTGTGCCCGGCTCATCCGCGCCGGTTGGCGGGCGCGCCACGACACGAAGCGGTGCGGATCGGGCATGATCGGTGCATGCCGAATCCGAGTGCCTCGTACAGTTTCACCGTCCGCATCCGTCTCGAACGCCGCCCCGGCACCTTCGCCCGCGTCGCCGCCGCCATCGCCGAACAGCACGGTGACCTGGGCGCCGTCGACATCGCACGCACCACCAGCGAGCACCTCTGGCGCGACATCACGGTCGCAGCCGGCGACACGACGCATGCGCAGGCGATCGTCGACGCCATCGCCGTGGTCGACGGCGTGATCGTCGAGCACGTCAGCGACCGCACGTTCCTCATGCACCTCGGCGGCAAGATCGCGCTCGCCCCGCGCGTGCCACTCAAGACCCGTGACGACCTCTCGATGGCCTACACGCCGGGCGTGGGACGCATCTGCGAGGCGATCGCCGCCGACAAGGAACGCGCCTTCGCCCTCACCTCCAAGCGCAACACCGTCGCCGTGGTCTCCGACGGGAGCGCCGTGCTGGGCCTCGGCGACATCGGGCCCGAGGCCGCCATGCCCGTGATGGAGGGCAAGGCCCTCCTGTTCAAGCGCTTCGCCGACGTCGACGCCTGGCCGATCTGCCTCGACACGCAGGACGTCGACGAGATCGTCTCGATCGTGCGCAACATCGCGCCCGGCTTCGGGGGCATCAACCTCGAGGACATCTCCGCACCCCGCTGCTTCGAGATCGAGCGGCGGCTGCGTGAGGAGCTCGACATCCCGGTCTTCCACGACGACCAGCACGGCACGGCAGTCGTCGTGCTCGCCGCGCTCATCGGCACGGCGCGGCTCCTGCGCCGCGAGCTCTCGGCCCTCCGCGTCGTGGTGCTCGGCGCCGGCGCGGCCGGCACGGCCGTCGCCCGCATCCTCGTCGCGGGCGGCGTGCGCGACATCGTCGGCGTCGACCGCCACGGGGTCATCCACGCCGACCGCGGCGACATCGACCACGATCCGCTCACCTGGTGGGGGGCGGCGACCAACCCGCGCGGCGTCACCGGCACGCTCGACGACGCCCTCGCCGATGCCGACGTCTTCATCGGGCTCTCCGGACCCGACCTCGTGAGCGCCGACCAGATCGCGCTCATGGCGCCCGAAGCATCGGTCTTCGCGATGGCGAACCCGGTGCCGGAGATCCTCCCCGAGCTCGTGCCCGAGAACGTGCGCGTGATGGCGACGGGCCGCAGCGACTACCCCAACCAGATCAACAACGTGCTCTGTTTCCCCGGGCTCTTCCGCGGCGCGCTCGACGTGCGCGCCACGACGATCACCGAGGAGATGAAGGTCGCGGCCGCACATGCGATCGCCGAGGTCATCCCCGACGAGCAGCTCGGCGAGGACTACATCATTCCCTCGGTCTTCAACGAGGACGTCGCCACCGCCGTGGCCCACGCCGTCGCCGACGCTGCGCGCACGGGCGGCGTCGCGCGTCGCATGCCCGACGGTGCGGCCCCGCTCCGTATCCCCGGCGCTCCGGTATGACCCGCGCGCTCGGCGCTGCCTGCCTCGTGCTCGCGACGCTGGTGGTCGCCGCGTGCGGATCCTCCGGCTCGGCGACCACGGCTGCCTACGGCGAGGAGCTGCGCGCGGCGACGGCCAACCTCACCGACCTGTCGACCGACCTGACGGCTGCGACCGGGGCCGGCTCCCCTGCGCAGCGCGTGACGCGGCTCAAGTCGATCCAGCTCGGGCTGCGCGAGACCGGGAACGAACTGAGTGACGTCGACCCGCCCACCAACCTCGAGAAGGCCCACGCCGACCTGGTGGCGGGCGTGCGCGACATGGCCGACGCGGTCGACGACCTCGTGCAGGCGGAGCAGCTGGCAGGCACGGATCCGGAGCGCGCGAAGCTGCTGCTGCGCCGGTTCGCGAGCGACGACGCCCTGCCGCGCGTCGAGGCAGCGGCTGCGAGTATCTCCAAGGCTGGAGTGGACGCGGGTTTCTGACCCGCAGGAGAGGTAGGCGACATGGTGGTTGCACGACGTTCGATGGTGGCGTGGATGCTCGTAGTGGTGACGCTCGCGCTGCTGGTGGGCGGGTGCGGCGGCGGCGTCGACAAGGACGCCTACGAGCGCGGCATGCGCGGCGTGGGTTCGCAGATCTCCAAGGCCAGCGCGGCAACCGCCGACCTGCCGGCCGATGCGACGAACGCGCAGCGCGTGGCTGCCATCCGCCAACAGGCCGAGGCGATCTCGAACGCCGCCGACCAGGCCGCCGAGCTCGATCCGCCGTCGGACGCCGCCAAGTGGCACAAGGTGCTCACCTCCGCGCTCGGTGACTACGCGCAGCTGCTCGGCGACCTGGCCGACGCCTCGAACGACACGGCGCGCCAGACCGAGCTGCTCGGCCGGGCCGGGAAGATCGTCGACCGGCTCAAGTCGGCGTCGACGGGACTCGAGAAGGCGGGGTACTCGTTCGGCATCGACGACACGAAGTCGACGAAGACGACCGGTTCCGATTCCTGATCGCCGTGGTCGGCCCCGCGGCCGATACCCGCACCGCGCGCCCCATCGGCGCGGCAATCGCTACGATGCAGGATACGCATGCGCTGGGCCGCCATTGATTTCGAGACCGCCACGCACAGTCGCGACAGCGCCTGTGCGCTGGGCGTGGTCGTCGTGGAGGCCGGGACCGAGCGCTACCGGCAGTCGTGGCTCATCCGCCCACCGGAGAACGCCTACGCGTGGCGCAACGTCGAGGTGCACGGCATCCGACCCGAGCACACCGAGGCGGCGCCCGGGTTCGCCGAGGTCTGGGCCGAGGCCATGTACCTCATCGAGGACCGCCCGCTCATCGCGCACAACGCGCCCTTCGACGTCGGCGTGATCCGCGGCTGCTGCGCGTCGTTCGAGGTGCAGCCCCCGACGCATCGCTACCTCTGCACCGTGCAGCTCGCGCGGCGCACGTGGCCCGAGCTCGAACGACACCGCCTGCCGATCGTCGCGGCGCACGTCGGGGCGGAGCTCGACCACCACGACGCGCTGAGCGATGCGGCGGCCTGCTCGAAGATCGTCGCGGCATGCATCGAAGCGGTCGACGCGACGTCGGTGGCCGCCCTCGTCGAACACCACGGGTTGCCCGAGCGCCGCGTCCATGTTGCCTGACGACCCGATCCGCGCGACGGCGACTGACAACGGCCTCGCCGACGGCTGGCAGGGTGCGCGCATCCGTCACCGGGCGGAGCTCGAAGGGCGCGCCGCGCATCGCGACGCCGTGCGCCGCATGGGCGCGGAGATCGACCTCGGCGAGCCGGGCGTACCGCGCGTCGTCGGACTGTTCCTCGCCGTGTCGCTGCTCGCCACGCTGCTCGAATTCGCTCGCCTCGGTACCACCCCGACGGCGCGCGAGCTCGCCGATTCGGGCGGTGTGTACGCCGGCGCGCTGGCCACCGGCGACTGGTGGGCGGCCCTCACGGCGAACCTGCTGCACGGGAGCATCTCCCACG